>NZ_BAAACY010000129.1:0-43443 GCF_039521925.1 Virgibacillus salarius
GAATTTGAGTCGTCTTTTTTATAACAAACTTCAAGTTTCACTGAAAAATCATAAGATTTTCAGTGGCCTCTAATGTAACCCGCTTTTTTCTAATTTTTCTGCTTGTTATCCATCCAGGATTAAGCTATTTATATCCATAGTTTTTATTAATTTCCCTCTGTTGACTTCTTTTTTTTATAAATCACACGAACAGCATCCGTAATAAATAATATTATTGCAGCGGTTAAAAAGCCTAGAGTGGTGTATACATTAAGATCAAATATTAAGGTTAAAACAGCTGCCACAACAAAGGCACCTGTACTTGCTATAGTAAGGTACCACCTCGATAGTTTTTTTGATGACATCAAATTTTCTCCTTTCTCCGGTAAGAAGTATACATACCTAAAATTTTACCACTGCAATTAAAATGAATGTTTTGTTACTATTATTAATAATAACAAAATATTCATTTTTTTAAATTCGTAATTAATCTAATTTTATCTACTAATTCCAAAAATCAGAACTAGATCAGCTAAATTAATACTTAAAAAATTTTCGCGAATAAACAAAACATTACAATATAAATCTAGTAAACGTTTACAAAGGTGATGAATAGGAGGTTTTCGCTAAAATTTCTTGTTACATGTTTTTAATTTCGAAAGAGAAATGGACAATAAAAGGGGTTGTGGAAGGTGAGTAGACTACTTAAAACTAGCCACTGTAGCTATTACGGACAAAACAATTGAAATGGTGGAACCAGTTGGCAAATATGACTTCTTAATCAATGGAGAATTAAATCACTTCGATGTTACTATCAGTGATGTCTCAGAGGATGACCAAACACTTTCTGTTAATGAATCCAATGGTCATCTTTTTTGTTTTAAAATAAAGCTCTCTTAAAAAGTTGCGTAGGAAAGAAGAGAAAACCGAGACAAGACAAGGGATGAGCATGAAAAAGACCCGGAAATCGGAAATGTTTATTTTCACGAAATCGGGGTCTTAATCGGAAATGTTTATTTTGTGTCGGAAGTTTACTTTTTAATTAGACACTTTCCTTTCCAACCAAGTAACACACTCCACATGATTGGTCTGTGGAAACATATCAACTGGCTGCACTTCCTTCGTTTCATAGCCACCTTCATCTAATATTTTTAAATCACGAGCTAAGGTAGAAGGATTGCAAGAGACGTAGACAATTCGCTTTGGCTCCATTTCAATCATAGCTTGAAGGAATTCCATTTCACAGCCTTTTCGAGGCGGATCGACGACTATGACATCTGGTCGAAGTCCTTGAGCCTTCCACCACGGCATAATTTTCTCAGCTTCACCAACAACAAATTCAGTGTTCGTAATGCCATTTAATTTAGCATTCATTTTGGCATCACTTATTGCTTCTGGAACCACTTCAATACCGTACACCTTTTTCGCCTGCTGAGCTAAAAATAAAGATATCGTTCCTATTCCGCAATAGGCATCAACAACAATATCATTTGCTCCAAGTTTTGCATATTCCAACGCTTTATCGTATAACACCTTTGTTTGAGGTGGATTCACCTGATAAAAGGATTTAGCGGAAATAGCAAAGCGAATATCACCTATCGTATCGTATATATAAGTTTCGCCCCAAATTACCTTTGTTTTCTTTCCTAAGATGACATTTGTCCGTTGGCTATTCACATTGTGAACAATCGATTTTATATGTGGGTACGTCTCCGTTAATTCCTTTATTAGCTTGTCCTGATGCGGCAGCTTTTCCGTTCGTGTAACGATAACGATCATCGCATCATTTGTTTCTCTACCAGTTCGGACCATAATATGTCGTAATACTCCACGGTTTTGCTTTTCATCATAAGCTTTAATCCCTAATCGATCGGCAATTCTGCGAACAGCTTCTACAAGTCGGTCATTACTATCATCCTGAATGACGCACGTATCCATATCATCAATAATCTGGTGACTTCGTTTTTGATAAAAACCTGTTATTAATTCACCATGCTTATCCCCTACCGGAATTTGTACTTTATTACGATATCTCCAAGGGTCCTTCATACCAATGGTAGGATGTACGGGAACTTGTTCCATATGTGCTATTTTTCGCATAACATTCTTTACTTGATTCTGTTTCATATCCAACTGCATAGCATAGCTCATATGCTGCAGCTGACAGCCGCCGCATTTATAATACACATCACATGGGGGCTCGACACGCTCTGAGCTTGCTTGTCTCACCTCTACTAGTTTGCCGAATCCAAAGTTTTTGTTTACTTTAACAACTTTTACCTCGGCTTCCTCCCCTGGTAGCCCATAAGGTACAAATAGTGGATACCCATCAATTTTGCCTACACCATTTCCTTCATGGGTAAGATCTTCGAAAGTGAGCGTGATGGTTTGATTCTTTTTTACTGGTGCTGTTTGTTTCGCCATGTATATCTTCCTTTACGTGCTAGTCTGTGGTCTTATCTTAACATAACTCTAACCAATAGTATGAACAAAAAGAAGACTACTGCATTCAGTAATCTTCCCCTTCTTTATCGATAAATTCAGTTGGAACACAAAAGTCGATATGTTGCTGCAAATTTATAAATTCTCCGGGCAACAATCCACCAAATTCCCCATCAATATTTAATTGCATCTTCTCATCTGTCGTAACTGTCACATGCTTCGCTTTTTCATAAATGACATGCTTGTCTTCTAAATGAGCTCCCCGCAATGCAAGCGTGGCAATACGAATAAACTCTGCTAAGTTCGTTTTGCGCAAAATAATTAAGTCAAAATATCCGTCTTGCATATTTGCTTCAGGTGCTAACTTCTCAAAGCCACCAACAGAATTCGAATTGGAAATAAGAAATAACATAATATCCTCATCAATAACATTGCCATCATACTCTATTTTTGCTCGAGTTGGCTTTAAGGACGGAAGCATCTCGATTCCCTTCATATAATAAGCTAACTGTCCAAGCATTGTTTTTAGCTTACTCGGAACCTCGTAGGTTAGCTCCGTTAACTTTCCACCACCGGCAATATTTATAAAATAATGATCATTTACTTTGCCGATATCTAAAAGCATCGATTGACCATCTACAATAACATCAACCGCTTTTTTTATATCTCTTGGAATACGTAATGCTCTAGCAAAATCATTGGTTGTACCAACTGGTATAATCCCCAGCCTTGGCCGATGTTCCTGTTCGGCAATTCCATTAATCACTTCATTAATGGTGCCGTCGCCTCCAGCAGCAATAACGAGATCATATCCTCGGTCAACCGCTGTCCTTGCAGCTGTTATCGCATCTCCTTCACAGGTGGTTGCGTGGGTTGATGTTTCATATCCAGCGATTTCGAGCTTTTCTAGAACTGCCGGTAATTCTTTTTTAAAGGCTTCTCTGCCAGATGTGGGATTATAAATAATACGTGCTTTCTTCATTTCATTCCCTCCGCATTGCATGAAATATGCAGGGTCCTTCAACTATTTAAGTCACTAGGTCTCATGGTTTATTTTTCAGTCCAACATCTATCATAGACCTTTTCCATCATTTTGAAAAGGGGAATTGTTGAATTGTTTCGTGAATATGCATTATTTTCCAATGTGTAACTGACTGCAAATACGAGACTACCAATGCTTTTCATTGGTAGTCTTGCCTCCACACTATTTTTTATTTATTTCCTCTAATAGGAGTTTATTTACCATAGGTGGATTTGCTTGTCCTTTTGTTGCCTTCATTACTTGACCGACTAAGAAGCCGACTGCTTTATTTTTACCATTCTGATAATCGATAATCGATTGTTCGTTTTGATCTAGCACACCCGCTATAATTTCGCGTAATTGCCCTTCATCGGAAATCTGCACAAGCCCTTTTTCTTTTACTATCTTTTCTGGGTCTCCACCCTTTTCCACTAATTCAGCAAAGACTTTCTTTGCAATTTTCGAAGAGATGGTACCATCTTCAATTAATTGGATCATCTTAGCTAATGCTTCTGGTGTAATTGCTAATTCATGCAATTCCTTGTAATGCTTATTCATATAAGCAGAGATTTCTCCCATTAGCCAGTTCGACACCTGCTTCATATCCGCATCATGAGCTATTGCTTCTTCAAAGAAATCAGCCATTTGCTTGGAATTGGTCAATACGGCAGCATCATATTCTGGTAAACCAAGTTCTTCCATATAACGTTTTTTACGTGCATCCGGAAGTTCAGGAATTTCTTGACGAATTCGCTCTTTCCACGCCTCATCAATATATAGAGGTACTAAATCAGGTTCAGGGAAATATCGATAATCGTCTGATCCTTCCTTCACTCGCATTAGAATCGTTTCTTTTGATTTTTCATCATAGCGTCGCGTTTCTTGGAGGATTTCTCCTCCGGAAAGCAATACTTTTTCCTGACGCGTTTCTTCAAACTCTAAGCCCTTTTGTACAAAGCTAAAGGAGTTTAAGTTTTTCAGTTCTGCTTTGGTGCCAAATTCCTCTTGGCCAAGTGGACGTAGAGAGATATTTGCATCACAGCGTAGCGAACCTTCCTCCATTTTCACATCCGATACACCAGTATATTGAATAATATTTTTTAATTTTTCTAAGTAGGCATATGCTTCCTCTGGGGAACGCATATCTGGCTCAGAAACAATCTCTATCAATGGCGTACCTTGACGATTGAAGTCTACAAGCGAATATCCATCATCACCATGGGTAAGCTTACCAGCGTCTTCCTCTAAATGTAGACGTGTAATTCCGATCCGTTTTTTCTTGCCATTTACTTCTATTTCAATCCAGCCATTTTCGCCAATTGGCTGATCAAATTGGGAAATCTGATATGCCTTTGGATTATCTGGATAAAAATAGTTCTTACGGTCAAATTTTGTATTTGTAGCAATGTCACAATTAAGAGCCATCGCTGCCTTCATTGCGAAATTAACAGCTTCCTCATTTAATACTGGTAATACACCAGGGTATCCCAGATCAATTGGGTTTACGTTGGTATTTGGATCTGTACCAAATTCATTCGTACTTGGACTGAATATTTTGGATTGTGTTTTTAATTCAACATGTACCTCTAAGCCAATAATTGTTTCGAAATTCATGCGTTGGCACCTCCTAATTGAGGGCGTTGTTTATGATGATCTGTCGCTTGTTCATATGCATGGGCTGCACGGAATACGGTGTTTTCATCAAAATGCTTCCCAATAATTTGCAGTCCGATTGGTAAGCCTTGATCAGAAAAACCGCAAGGAACAGAAATTCCTGGAACGCCTGCAAGGTTGACTGGAATGGTTAAGATATCATTTGCATACATCGTTAATGGATCATCCACCTTTTCCCCAACTTTAAATGCTGGCGTAGGCGTAGTAGGTCCAATAACAACATCATAGTCTTCAAAGATTTTATCAAAATCATTTTTAATTAATGTCCGTACTTTTTGAGCCTTTTTATAATAAGCATCATAGTAGCCAGAACTAAGCGCAAAGGTTCCTAACATAATACGACGCTTAACCTCTTCTCCAAAGCCTTCACTACGTGATTTTTTAAACATATCAATCATATTATTAGCATTTTCCGAACGCACGCCATAACGGACACCGTCAAACCGAGCTAGGTTCGCAGAAGCTTCAGATGATGAAAGTAAATAATAAGTTGCCACTGCATATTTGGAATGTGGTAACGACACTTCCTCCCACGTTGCACCTAATGATTCATATACCTTAAGTGCTTGCAGAACCGATTCCTTGACCTCTGGTGCTACACCTTCAGCAAGGTATTCCTTTGGTACGGCAATTTTCAATCCTTTCACATCACCGGTTAGTGCCTCCGTATAAGCTGGTACTTCTACAGCTGCGCTTGTAGAATCCATTGGATCATGTCCAGCGATTACTTCCAGAACACGTGCATTATCTTCTACATTACGTGTAATTGGGCCGATTTGATCTAAGGATGAAGCAAAGGCAACCAAACCAAAACGTGATACGCGTCCATATGTCGGCTTTAAGCCTACTACTCCACAGAATGCAGCTGGTTGACGAATTGAGCCGCCCGTATCTGAACCTAAAGAGAATAATACTTCTCCTGCTGCTACGGCTGCTGCTGATCCACCACTAGATCCACCTGGTACATAATCGGTATTCCAAGGGTTACGAGTTGGTTCGTAACTGGAATTTTCATTTGAAGAACCCATTGCAAACTCATCCATGTTCAACTTTCCAATCGTAACTGCTTGCTGGTGATTTAATTTGTTAACTACAGTAGCGTTATACAAAGGGTCATTAAAATTGTCGAGGAATTGACTTGCACATGTGGTGCGTAACGCCTTTGTGACAATGTTATCCTTAATACCACTAGGCATTCCAAATAATGCGGTATGTTTATCTGCTGCCTCGTCCAATTCTTTCGCATAGGCATTAGCATTTTCTTCATTTAATGTAAGAAATGCATGAACCTTGTCATCGACTTCTTTAATCCGTTGATAAGAAGCTGCTACTAAATCTTGAACGGTAATTTCATGATTATGTAGTTTTTGTTCTAATTCTTTAATCGTATGATCAAATAATGACATGCTTTTCCCTCCTACTCCAAAATAGATGGTACACGATACTGTCCATCTTGCTGATCAGGAGCATTTTTCATTGCTTCCTCCTGCGTTATCCACTTCTTTGGCTTATCCTTACGAAGCACATTCTTAATGTCTAACACGTGCGTCGTTGGCTCAACATCTGATGTATCTAATTCGTTAAGCTGCTCCGCATATGTAATGATCGAGCTTAATTGCTCTGTAAACATTTCTACTTCTTCCTCGCTAACTTCCAAACGAGCCAAATGAGCAACATGCTTTACTTGATCCTTCGATATATCTGCCACTAGCTTTCCCTCCAAATCTGTTTCTTCTATATTATATACATCTATTGCTTATCCATAAACTTTGGTAACACTATTGATAATAGCAGAACGACCCAACAATAATCAACTATGAAAGAAAAGCGAAGGTGTTTGATTTACGGTGCAGGAACTGCATCCATGCCTTACGTACGAAGCAGTGTTATTCAACATGGCAATTTGCCGTTTATGCTTCTATAGGGCATCCACAATTTATAAAGTAAAACTTCCATTCATGGGGGCTGTTTATCTCCACGGATGGTTAGTACCACAAGGGTATGACCTAAAGGCCTCTGAGCCAATCGAACATTTACTGGCAGTTGTCCCCACACTTTTCCTTATTGGATTCACCTTATTGCTTGAATGGGGGGGTTACTGCCAGTTATATGCGGGATAAAAAAAGGCAAATTATTTTAATAAAGAAAAAGCCGAACTATTATTCGAATTAATGGTTGCCCCAGAAGATAGATTTTTCACTCTAACTTCTGGGAGCGATACCTACCTTAACATTCGAATCTGTTCGGCTTTGCTGGTTCTAAAATTTGTTGCGGCTTTGATAAAGTCCTTGAATTCGTTTATACTTTTTTCTATTGTTCTTTCGTTATTAGAAGCAGCGTTTAAGCCACATCTTATTACTTGTGATTTACTCTTTCAATTTTTCTAAGGTCTCGTCAAAGTCTGATTTTAGCTCAGGATCTGTTTTGCCAAGAAGACTCACAACGATTGCTACAATCATATTCATAATGAAGCCGGGAACAATTTCATATAAATCAAAGATTCCACCAGAAAGTAGATCTCCCCAGATAATAACAGTAACTGCACCAACGATAATACCTGCTAGTGCACCATTTCGAGTAATGCCTTTCCAGAATAGTGACAGGATAATGATTGGACCAAACGCTGCACCGAAACCAGCCCATGCATAACCAACGAGATCAAGAACAGAGCTTTCCGGGTTCATGGCAATAATTAATGCTACAATCGCAATCAATACCGTTGCTATTCTTCCAACCCACACTAATTCCTTCGCAGATGCTTTTTTACGGAAAATCGCTTTATAGAAATCCTCCGCTACTGCTGATGAAGATACGAGCAATTGTGAATCTACTGTACTCATAATTGCTGATAAAATAGCAGCTAACAGCACACCAGCTACTACAGGGTGGAATAAAATCTGTGAAAATGCAATAAAGATTTTTTCTGGATCAGCCAACACTTGAAGTCCATCTTGATTAGCCACTTCAATTCCAAATTGGCTTAGAATCGGTACTTCTTGTGTACTTATAAATGCTAATCCAATAAAACCAGTAAATATGGCACCGTAAAGTCCTAAAATCATCCACGCCGTACCAATAAATTTCGCTTTTGGTACATCTTTCGCTGAACGCAATGCCATAAAACGGACTAAAATATGCGGCTGACCAAAATAACCAAGTCCCCATGCTAGTGAAGAAATAATTGCCATTATTCCAACACCTTGAACCATATTAAGATGTGATGGATTGATTTCTCCGACTGCTTGTACAGCGTCACTCCATCCACCCATTTGGTTTAACGCGACAATTGGTACAATAATGAGTGCAAGAAACATAAGAATACCTTGTATAAAATCAGTCCAAGATACTGCCAAAAATCCTCCAAGTAACGTATATGATACAACAACGATCGCACCGATCCAAAGTGCTGTCATATAGTCAAGACCAAAAGATGCCTCAAATAATTTTGCACCTGCAACTAATCCTGAAGATGTGTAAAAGGTGAAGAATAATAAAATTACTAAAGCAGATATAACACGGAGAATATGTGATCTATCCTTAAATCTATTTTCAAGGAAATCAGGGATTGTAATCGAGTTATTTGATACTTCGGTGTAAATACGTAAACGTTTGGCAACAAACTGCCAATTTAAATAAGCACCTGTTGCAAGACCAATTCCCATCCAAGCTTCTGACATTCCAGATGCATAGATTGCGCCTGGTAAACCTAGTAACAGCCATCCACTCATATCAGATGCCCCAGCACTTAATGCTGCAACGCCTGGTCCTAGGTCTCGCCCACCGAGGACATAATCGGATAAGTTATTGGTACGATAATACATGACGACGCCGATAGCCAGCATCCCAAGTAAATATACAATAAAGGTTATTAATGTTGTAAGATCCACGTACTATTTTCTCCTCTCAGTAAATAAAGTAATGATCGATAATAAAAGTACAATTGGCATTGGAACAAATAACCAAAACCAGGTAGCACCTCGAATCGCATATTCCATACAAACAATGCCCCTCTCTCTAAAAATATAGCATTATTATTTTGAGATTCATTTCTCAAATAAGCACATCGACTATGATTTCATATAATTAATTATTTTTCAAGTTACATAGGGCTCACAAATGGCGCCCTATCAAGCTTCCTACTAAATAGAACTATCATATACAGTGATATGTTATGAAGAATAATCATTTTCATACATGAAAGAGATAAGAGTTCCGTATATGTAAATATAGTCCAAATCCTTTTAAATAACTCCTAATAACTCAAAATTTCTATATAAAAAATTTTTTCAATAAATTTTTCAATCTGAGCCATATGCTGTAGATTATTCCGCTAAAGTGCTGGAAGACTTCAACTTTAAGAGCCTGTGTTGGTACAAAAGGGACTAAGTGGGAGAAAACGACACCTAAATACCCAATTTGTTCAGAACCTTTGGGTCATACTCTTGTGGTACGAACATTCAGTAGGGTATGGAAGAAAACTTCTACGGAATGAAGTTTCACTTTATCGGAACATAAGTGCAAGCGCCAGATTAGAAACGTAGCGACTGGAGCGAATCAACGAAGATAAAGGAATCACGGTGACCTTGCGAGCCGATGATAACTTATCCTAGGGCGATTCGTGAAGTCTATCTGGACGCTAGAGCTGGACGCGGCTCAACACGCCCCTATTTCTCCATAGCCTCAAATTTTATATTTTCCTAGACTACAAAAAAAGTCCCGGAATGGGTTCCACGCCATCCCAGGAAAATCCATCATATAGTAATAGGGTAAAAAAATTTAAAAACCAGTTTGCGAAAAAATCAAAAATAACTAAAATTGTGATACAGGTTGCCCAATAGACACAACCTCAGGCTCGAGTTCATGAGCTAATTCTGTTGAATTATTGTCATGAGTATTTAAAAATCCTATCATAAGAAGTGAGCCTAATGCCATTGAAGCAAATAACTTCTTCATTAACATCCCCCCCTTTAAAGATTAATTAATTCATTATAAGCTGAATTTGCTAGTTTATAATATTTAACAGATTCTTTATACTTACCAAGCTTTTCAAAATGGCTGCCAAGCATTTTAGCATAGACAACTAAATTGCTATGGTCGTCATGCTGCTTCAGATAAGGTATAAATTCATCTGTTACTAATGCCCTGAACTTTTCTTGCTCATTGTTTAATGCATATGTGTACGTATGAATAATATAGTAATACAGTTGATAATAATGATCATCACTAGCTAAGTCTAATATTGTTAAAGCTTTTTTAATCATTTCCTTTGTTTTTTCATAATCTCCAATATTATAATATTCTTTTATTAATGATGTTATTGATGCAAGTCTTTCTTTTATTTTTATCGCTTCATCATCTTCTTCTTCAATAACAAAAACATAGTATTTAATAGCTTCTTCAGTATTGCCAATCTTAGAGTGAGCATATCCTAAATTTAGATTCGCTAACTGAATTACCTGTTTATTTTTATTTAGTTCACCTAAATGCTTTGCTAAATTATAATTTTTAATAGCTTTATCATACATATCAATTCTGCGGTAGGAAATCCCTAACAGTATATGGCATTGGGCACAACGGATAAAATTATAATTTCGTTGAAAGACATCCATCGCCTTATTGGCATAATCAATAACTTCCAACGTATTTCGTAACTTACTATTTGTGACTGAAATCGTATAATGTAAATCCGCAACTTCCTCTTCATCAAGATCTACCTGATTTATTTTATCCTCTGCCATCTTATACAATCGCATTGCTTGATTAAATTCTCCAGTAAATGAATAATAATTCCCCTTAAATTTGTACCAATAATAAAGATGGTCATTATCAAATGAATTAACCATTTCACTTAATTCATTCATCTTAGATAACGCTTTATCGATTTGTCTTAAGATTATATAGTATCTAATTTTGTGAATCTCAAATAGAAAAAAGCTATCATTAATGCTTCTGTCCATTAATGCTTGTAAATCCTTATATGTATCGATTATCTCTTTTTTGTCATATACATCAAAAAGCATTGCATACCATTGCTTACACTTTTTTTGTAAGTCTGTATCAACTCCATCGATCAATTCGATACCAAGTCGATTACATAGTAATTGAATTATTTCAGGGCTCGCGTCTGTTTTTTTATTTTCGATCTTGGATAAATAGGATAGTGAAACGATGCCTTCTGCTAACTCTCCTTGTGTCATCTCTTGCTTCGTACGCTGCAGTTTGATAAAGGGACCTATTTCTATCAACCTTCCCACCTACCATCTACTTTTTATTATGCTACTTTATTTTGTATAGTCATATTATAACATAATTTCAGATAATTCATATTGGGAAAATAATAGAGAAATGAACACTATTTATAGGCGAAACAGGCAAAAAAACTTTCCGATTTTCCTCACAGAGGAAAATTAGTCCTTGTTCGACATGAATCATGGTAAGAAACCTGAATTATTTATATGACTATTTTATTATGAATTTACAACTTTTCGGAAGTCTTCGAAAAACACAAGTCACTTTTAGGTAATCTGGTCTGTCTCTTTCGTATAAGAATTTACGAAAAATTGTACATTATTGTTTAGTTCTCGTTTGTTTTCCTGACTTTCCTAACCAAATAAAGTAAAAGGATGGAGACGATCTCCATCCTTTTACTTATTACTTTCTTTATTAATGGAAAATATGCACCGTCGGCTTATCGGCTCCTGCCTCACGGTATATCATACTTTCTAGTTTATCACTGGAAGTAATTTTAATCTCTAAATCATAGTAATCCTTAAACATATCCTGTACTAATCCATAGGCATACTGTGTGAAGCCAACCACTTCACCTTTTCCGTAGAATTCAATCGGGATTTCAATTGTCATCTTTTGCAATTCTTCATTCATATAGAATCCTTCCCCAATGACTCCTACATAGTTTGGAAAATATGAAGCAATTTCTTTACCAAAGCTAGTAACGATCTCTTGATCCTCATAATATTTTTTCTTCCCCTCGTCGGAAGGGAATAAAACATATTCTTCATCAATCGTATCCCAATCACCAATGGATGCACTATTACTAGGAACATTAGTCTTTGCAATAAAATTTCCTGGAACTGGGGAAGATTGATCTTCCTCCCTATATAAAGCCATCATCACGGGTACTTTTTCTAAGCCCTCGATTTCTCGAATACTTTTTATGACCTTCTGGGCAATCTTATTTCCTTCCTTTAGCATTTCAGACTTGGAAATCGATTCATAATAGTAGGGACCACCGGGCTCCGTTTGGAAGCGATAGACGGACTTCATTGCAATTCCAAGCGATATTCCGGCTAATTCTACAGATTTATCCTCTTTTTTTACCAAGTAATTTTGCTCTAAAATATGAGAAAGATAACGTGGATTATCCTCAAAGTATTTTTTCTTGGCCTTTTCCTTTTTAGGCGGGTTTAACTTATCAATCCACTTAAGCACAGTATCTTCATCAATATACTGACCTTCCTGAAATAAATATTTCTTCGGATCATACACTTCCTTGGATTGACGACGTAATCCTTCCTCCATCTCATCAATATCTAGTCGATTGGCCACTTGTCCAACGATGACTCCCCTAGCTTTCCCAGGTTCAAAGGGAAGAATCATTTTATAATTTTCCTCCGATAATTGATAGCTTGGTACGATTGCTGTTTCCTGCTTCGAATCAGACTCATCGTTTTGAACAACTTCTTCTTCATTGACATCGGGAGCACAGCTTGTCACGAATAAAAGCACGCCCAGTAACCAAATACTTAATTTTTTCATGACTTACACTCCTCCATTTTCAATAGCTTGCTGAAATTGTTCTTCATTCCATACGTCAACTTCAAGCTTCTGGGCTTTCACCAGCTTCGATCCGGCATCTTCTCCCGCGATTAGGATATCCGTCTTTTTACTAACACTGCCAGTAACAGACCCACCTAACCCCTCAATAATTTCCTTTGCTTGAGGCCGAGTAAAATACTCCATTTTCCCTGTTAATACAATCGTCTTCCCATGAAATATGCTTTCCTCTGTTTGTGTAGAAGGCTTCGTCCCTAAATACGTCATGTTAATTCCCAGATCTCTTAGCTCATTTAAGAGATCAATAACTTGCTGCTCTTGAAAATATTGCGCGATTGAATCAGCCATTTTATCTCCAATTTCATTTATTTCTAATAGGTCTTCATATGTTACTTTTTGCAGGTTATCCATCGTTTCAAATTCCATTGCTAATGTCTTTGCAGCCTTTGATCCGACAAATCGAATACCTAATCCAAACAGCAGGCGCTCCAGTGAATTCTCCTTTGATACTTCAATAGCACGTAATAAATTATCAACTGACTTTTCGCCCATACGTTCTAACTCAAGCAATTCTTCTTTTTTCAGACGGTAAATATCAGCTATTGTATGCACAAGGTTCTCCTGAAAAAGCTGAATAATTACTTTCTCTCCTAAACCATCAATATTCATAGCATTACGTGAAACAAAGTGAATAAGCCCTTCCTTTAATTGCGCAGGACAACTAGGATTAATACAACGTAAGGCAACTTCCTCTTCTAATCTAACTAATTCACTCCCACAGGCTGGACATTCAGCTGGCATATGGAATTCCTGCTCTGAGCCAGTACGCGCTTCGACCATCGCTCGTACCACTTTCGGGATAATATCACCAGCTTTTTTAATCACAACGGTATCGCCAATACGGATATCCTGTTCTCGGATAAGATCCTCATTGTGCAAGGAAGCTCGTTGTACGGTAGTTCCAGCTACTTTTACAGGGTTGAGAATAGCCGTTGGTGTGACAACGCCAGTTCTCCCTACACTTAATTCAATATCCGTTAATTTTGTTACTGCTTCTTCTGCTGGAAATTTATAAGCAATTGCCCAGCGTGGACTTTTCGCAGTAAAACCTAACTCCTCTTGTTGCTTGAGATTATTTACTTTTATAACAATCCCATCGATTTCATAATTTAAATTTGGACGTTCCTTCGTCCAATAGGAAACATACTCTAAAACTTCATCAATGGTATCGCATTTTTTCCACTCTGGGTTTGTTTTCAGCCCTAACTCCTTCAGTCGTTCCAAACGCTCACTATGTGTGGTTAGTTTACTATTTTTCCACGCACCAACCCCATAGAGAAAGATGTCCAAATTTCGCTTAGCAGCAATCTTTGGGTCAAGCTGCCGTAAAGAACCTGCTGCCGCATTACGAGGATTCGCAAAGGGCTCTTCCTCATTTGCTTCTTTTTCCTTATTTAAGGCTAAAAACGATTGATGAGGCATAAACGCTTCACCACGAACTTCAATGGTTTCCGTTTCTTTAATGGATAGTGGGATACTACGAATGGTCCGCAGATTACTAGTAATATCCTCACCTGTCGTACCATCCCCACGCGTAGCTCCACGTACCAATTTTCCATTTTCATACGTCAGCGAAACAGCTAAACCATCAATTTTTAATTCACAGACAAATTGAACTGGTTCATCTGTTCCCTGACTTGCGCGTCGTGCAAAATCTCGCAAATCCTGTTCATTAAACGCATTTCCCAAGCTTAACATCGGAATCTTATGCTGAACTTTTTGAAATGCGTCTAACGGTTCTCCGCCCACTCTTTGCGTTGGAGATTCGGCAGTTACCAGGTCTGGAAAAGCCTCTTCTAGTTTTCGCAGTTCCTGCATTTTCTGGTCATAGACCGCATCTGGAACGGAAGGGTTATCCAGCACGTGATATTCATAATTATAGTGATTTAAAATTTCGGTTAATTGCTTAACCTTATCTTGTGCCTGTTGTCGATCCATGCAAGCACCTCCCTTACTCCTTCGTGATTGGCGCAAATTTAGCCAAGACTCGTTTTATACCTACTGGCGCTGGAAAAGCAATATCTAACTCCATTGCCTCTCCTTCTCCTTGAACTTTAACAACTGTACCAACACCCCATTTTTTATGGTGTGCCTTCTCACCAGGTCCCCACGTCTCATTTTCTGCACCTGTCGTTTTTTGCATACGCTCCGCTTTACGTTTCATAGGTGCAGGAGCTGGCTTAGATTTCTGTCCGATACTTCCACCAAACATAGACATTTTCGCTTCTTCCATTCCATCAATTAATTCTTCTGGAATTTCATTAATAAATCGACTAACGGGGTTCATGTTCGTCCGGCCGAAAAGTGTACGCATTTTAGCATGCGTCATATAAAGCTCTTTCTCCGCTCTCGTAATGCCTACATAAGCTAGTCTTCGTTCTTCTTCCATTTCTTCTTCATCTAACATCGAACGACTGTGCGGGAAAACATTTTCTTCTAAACCGATTAAGAAGACAACCGGAAATTCTAGTCCTTTGGCCGCGTGTAATGTCATTAATGTAATTTTTTCCTCTGCCTCTGTCTCTTCTTCATCTACTTGATCAATGTCAGCAATTAAAGCCAGATCTGTTAAAAAAGCAACAAGTGTCTTGTCCTCACTGGTTTCTTCAAAATCCTTTGTTACAGTCATAAATTCTTCCAAGTTTTCCAAGCGACTTTGCGCCTCGATCGTTCGTTCATTTTTCAGCATTGTTTCATAGCCTGTCCGTTCTAAAACGGCTTCTACCATATCGGTTGCAGTAAGAAACTCTTGCTGCTGCGATAATGTACGAATAAGATTACCAAATTCCGCTAGAGCATTTGCGGCCTTTTTCGAAACACCGGTAAAATCAACCTCTTTAACTGCTTCATGAAAGGATATATCATGGAGTGCTGCATATTCACGTAATCGATCAATGGATGTTTTTCCGATTCCTCTTTTTGGAACATTAACAACGCGTTCAAAGCTAAGGTCGTCATCGGGATTAGCTATAAGTCGAAGGTAAGCTACCATATCTTTAATTTCCTTACGATCATAGAACTTAGTACCACCTACCATTTGATAGGAAATATTTGACTTCACTAATGTGTCCTCAATCGCACGTGACTGTGCATTTGTTCTGTACAGTATTGCCACTTCACTTGGTGAATATCCTTGACTACGCGTTAATTCTTGAATCTTTTCAGTTACAAACAATGCCTCTTCTTGTTCTGTAGCACCTTGAAAGTAATGAATATTTTTACCTTCTGGATTTTCTGTCCACAGCTTCTTTGGTTTTCTTCCACTATTGCGTTCGATAACTTTATTAGCGGCTTGTAAAATTGATTTCGTTGATCGGTAATTCTGCTCCAACAAAATTGTCCGTGATGTTGGATAATCCTTCTCAAAAGTAAGGATATTGGTAATATCAGCTCCCCGCCAACGATAGATCGATTGATCCGAGTCACCAACAACACAAAGGTTTTGATACCTGCTTGCAAGTTGTTTCACAAGTGCATATTGTGCATGGTTTGTATCTTGATACTCATCAACATGAATGTATTGAAATCTCCTTTGATAATATTCCAATACCTCTGGTACTCGTTGAAAAAGATGTATCGTCTGCATAATTAAATCATCGAAGTCCAGAGATTGATTTTTTTGTAGCATCTTTTGATAAGCCTCATATACTTGACCTACTTGACGATCAAAGAAGTTACCTACCTTTTTATTAAATTCTTCAGCAGTAACTAATTCATTTTTCGCAGCACTAATTTGTCCTAGCATTGCTCGTGGCTCAAATTTCTTTGGATCCATATTAAGGTTTTTTAAAATTTGTTTAATCGCAGACAACTGGTCACTGCTGTCCAAGATAGTAAAGTTACTGTTATAACCAATTCGGTCAATATCTCTTCGTAAAATTCGTACACACATGGAGTGAAAGGTCGAAACCCACATTTGATCACTCTCAGGTCCAACTAATTTACGCACGCGTTCTTTCATCTCACGTGCAGCTTTATTCGTAAATGTAATTGCTAAAATATTACGAGGAGAAACGTCCTTTTCTCCTAATAAGTAAGCAATCCGATGGGTTAATACTCTTGTCTTTCCACTTCCTGCACCGGCCATAATAAGTAAAGGGCCGTCTGTATGTGTAACAGCTTCTTTTTGCTGTTTATTTAATCCTTTTAATAAGTCATCTTTTGTTTGACTCATTTTTACACCGCCTAACTATTAACTATCTTTTACCGCTTTTACCGTTTTTAATGCTTGCTTGATATCTGTATATATACGATTGCCAACGATAATTACATCCGCGTGTTCTTTCATTTCCCGTGCCTGTTGGACTGTTTCAATACCACCACCGTAAAACAATAGTGAATGTTCCAATTGAGCTTTTACTTTTTCGACCAGCACTGGGTCCCCGTAGGTTCCACTATACTCCATATAAAAGACAGGCAAGTGAAAAACCTTATCTGCCATATAAGCATACGCAATCACATCATCTTCATCCGGTAAATAGCTGTTCGTATGTATGAAAGCTTTTGCGTCCTTATTCAATATACAATATCCTTCAAATAATATCTCACTATACTCAAGCATATCAACAAATTCTTTAATAGCTTGATGTTGAATATCCATCATCCACTTTTTTTCCTTCGAATTAAGCACCATAGGAATATAGTAATAATCAAAGCCTGGAGTTATTGCATCCATGGATGAAATCTCTAAAATACAAGGTACTGTATATCTACGTATTCTTGAGAGTAGATCAAGCACGCCATCTAATGTTATGTTATCTGTCCCACCTACAATTATGGCATCTGTCCCTGACTCACAAACCATTTCTAAATGTTCATCTGAGATTTCTTTGGCAGGATCAAGCTTAAAAATATGCTGCCAAGCATTCATTGTTTTATCCAAAATAATAGTCCTCCATCATTATAATCCATTAGTTTATTATATCAAAAAACATTCTAGGAATTTAGAGATAAGGATAATCTTTTTACGTAAAACATGCGTGAGTCCATATATTTTAACGAAAACGCTGTACACTGCAAACAAGTGGATTTATTATCAACTGTTAAGCAAAAAGTTAACTTCATCGTTTCTTGCTGTATGTGCTAATCTATTCTTGATCTTCATAGGACAGCTTCCTAGAGCACATATAGTGGTCGGGAAACCAGCGTTATCTTACCAAGAAGTTTTTTGACCCACATTAAAGCTTCCCAGAACCCTTGGCATAGCTCGAGAGGTTCAAAAACAAAAACTAGAAATGTCGATGATGACATTTCTAGTTTTTGGTTTAATCGTCTTTGTCCCCTATGATGCGATCAAGTACTAATTGATACCCTTCACTTCCAAAATTAATGCACCGTCTTACTCGTGATATCGTAGCAGTTGATGCATTTGTCTCCTGTTCAATTGCATTATACGTACTTCCATCCATTAGCATTTTTGCTACTTGTAATCGTTGGGAAATAGAATGGATTTCTGACATCGTTGCAATATCATCAAAAAAACGATAGCATTCTTCCCGGTCTTTTAATGAAAGGATTGCATCAAATAATTGATCCAATTGTTTCCCACGTAGTTTATCTATTTGCACACCAAAGCCCTCCTGCTTCCATTACTCATTTGATATCGTTACGGCTCTCTTTATACCAGGTTCGGTCGGAATCACATTAATCCACGTTTTTCCTGGAGCAAATGCAACTTCTTTCCCGTCTTTCATTGGAACAATTCTTCCATTTCTATTTTCCCAGCGAAGTTCTTGAACTACACCTTTTTGCAAGAGATAAGCATCTCCACCTGATTGTAAATCGATAGCCCGACGACCAGCATCATCAATTACTTCATGATGAGTCTCTATTATAAATACATTACTAGCCTGAATAGCTTCCTCTGATTCTAACTCTATTGTCTTTTCCTGATCACTGTATCTTGTATATGCTTGCGAACGTTTATTATAATCAAATTCAACAATCTCCGTAGGCGTATCGGAATATACAATTTTCACATGGTTACCAGGTTCACCAGCTACCTGCTCACCTTCTGATAAGAAAGGCAAGGGCTCATACGTTGCTTTCGTATCATAGCCTTTCGCTTCTGCTTTTTCATAGACAGATCCAAGCTGTAAATACGAATTATGCGGTGCCTTTCTAAAAGGTTCACGTTTAAATAATACACCATCATTATCATAAAACGAACCATTCAAATGGTCAATTCCCCGCTGTTCTATCCTATCATTTACAAATCCAGCAGCCCCATGATAAACATAGATTGCATTATAATCATTTGCTAGTTCGAAATAGTATTCTCTCGCACTTCGTACAGGTCCTACAACATCTGGCATTTCACTTTGGAAGAGTGCTAAAAACCGAGTAATTTTACCTTCTGCTAGCATTTCAAATACGATATCTGCTTTCGATAATCCTGTCTGTGGTCTAGCTTTTGTGTGATTATTAACCATTACACCTACCATTCTATTATTAACGACTTCATCTGTACCTATTCCTGTTAGTGGATACATATTTTCATATTCTTCCGGGACTTGGAACGAATCGGACTTCTGTTCCAAGCCAGAATCCTTCGATTCATTATCACGAGCTTCCTTTTCATCATTACACGCTGCAAGAAATATAAAAGCTAGAAAAACGATACATAATAATTTTTTCATATTCCACAACACCTTTGAAAAGTTAGTATAGTATTATATTATACGCTAACACATCGTTGCCGGGAATAGAACTTCTTTTTTCTTCACATCGATAATTCCTTGTTGTGTAATTCGTATATAAGGTAGATGTGTTGACGCAAGAAAGAAGATGGAATATACCGGATCTTGAAATGGATAGCCAAAATCCTGTAAATAATCCTTTAATTCTTTCTCCTTTTCAATAAGCTCTTTCATATCTCCATCAAACATCATACCACTTAGAGAAAGCGGAATTTCTAAAAGGATCTTCCCTTGATGGACGAGGACAATACCTCCACCCATTTCTTTTATCCGTTTCCCCGCAAGTATAATATCTTGTTTATCCTTACCAATGAACACAAAGTCTCCAGTTGTTGAATACGAGCTGGCAAGTGCACCTAATTTACTAGTAAATCCGCGTAATGTTGTATTAACTCGCCACTTTCCTTTTCTGTCCAGCATTAATAAAAAGGCCTCATTTGTTTGCTCAGGAAGTCTATCGACCGTTATATCGATTTCAATTGGATAAGGCTTCATAATGACATCATTCACCATTTCTAAACCAATTGGAACGGAAAATTGCAGTTCATTTTTTCCTAGTTCCCAATCTAAATTCAACGGTTTAAGTCCGTATGCTTGCCAATCAATTTTTTGGTGAACGGTTTCTTCCGCTCCATTTTTTACAATCCATTTTCCTTTAGCAAGGACACTTTCTGGATGCGGATTATCCTTTGCATATAAAATATTAATATGAGCAAGCCGACCAGGCGCAATACTTCCCAATTGTTCTTCCATGCGAAGATGCTTAGCAGCGTTAAAGCTCCCCATCAGATATGCCTCCTCCAATGGAATACCTTTTTTGATAGCAATATCAATACAGACATTCATTAAGCCATCTTCATAAAATCCAGGTGTAGCTCCATCCGTTGTCATCGTTAAATGATCAAATGACTTTAGGTCAAGCGCAATCAGCTCTGCTAGTATCCTTGGCAAGTCTGGTCGAATAGAGGAGTAGCGTAAACCAACTTGATACCCTAGCTGTAAACGCCGGATTACTTCTTCTCCTGTCATCGATTCATGGTCTGCATTAATTCCTAATAATTTCATTTTCGTTAATGTCCGTTCAGACGCACCCGGAAAATGCCCTTCAACCGGCTTTCCATGTCGCTTCGTCTCTTGTATCCAGTAAAGTAGCCGATCATCCCCAGCTAATAGTTCTGGCCATGCGGTTAATTCGCCACCCTGTAAAACGGCTGGATGCTTAATCCATTCTAAGACGTCTTCCGTATGAAAGATATCATCTTGCTGCTGCATTTCAGTTTGAGCGTCAAACCTTGCCCACCAATACATTGACACAGGTAGCTTACGAAATTCATCCAATATAGAAAACGCTTTCTTTTTTTGCAACAAAAAAAGCCATAACAGGTTATCATTTACTAATGTCGTTGTACCAGTCCTTCCAGCATGTTTTGCCAATTGTTCTGGATTATACAGTTGGAATGGATGTGCGTGTGGCTCGATATAACCTGGCACTGCATACTTTCCCTGACAGTCATAAACTTCCGTACGGTTCATATTTTTAGGAGTTTTGTCTCCAACATATACGATCCGATCCTCATCGATCCAAATGTTCGCTTGTAACCATTGTTTTGTATACGCATTTAAATACGTGCAATTTGTTAAAACTAATGTCGGTGACGACGCTTCATCAATCACTCGAACATGTTGCCTAATTTCTCTATTTCTCCAGTGATATCCGTTATTTTGCATGGTTAAACAACTCTCTCCATCTTAATATTTCTTTTTCATTTCCTAACCGTATACCTTCTGTAAAGATATAAATACTGTTAACAGCTAACTTTATCCGTAACAACCAAATCCCTTCGTATTTGCTTAGCTAAACCCTGTTCGGCAGGGAAGCATAAGTGAACTCATGACTTACAAACCTCTAGCTTACTTGAATAAAGTGGGAGGCTTACTGCGGATAAAAAAGATCTAAGCCGATATTTTCCTTTATTTTACCATATTTTTTGCTTTCTCACTGTAATGTTTTTGTAAACTAAAGTGAAATTTTTGTGAAGACAGGAATGGCACTTTTCAAGTGTTACTAACTCTAGGTAACGATCACAGTAAACAGTAATAGATAAATTTTCAGTAGGGATTCTTCATTAATAGTTATATGTGGGATATAATTCGAGTTTAACTGATTCTTTCAGGACATTAAAAAGACTAAACCAACACTAGATTTAGCCATTGTATCAAATTTATCTCTATCCATTCTGCTATACTTGAGTACCGCTATCCATATTCTGCCTTGTTGTCACAATTACTCCATCCATATTATTACCTGAGATAGTATATTCACTATCGGTTGGTACCAATATTTTTGGATGGTCTTCTGAAACAGGAAAGAAACAAATAAGGAATTTCTCCCCTTGGTATGTGGTTGCTATTTGCTTTTCTTTCTTTAAATAAGTTAAATACTCTTCCAATACGAGATTCTTTTCATACATAATTGCACTATGAGGCAGACCAACATAACGTAAATGCCATGGCTCATATTCAATACCTGTAATATGCACTTTAGCTTTAGGATAGCGAAGTACAAAACCAAATTTCCAAGCGTTTTTTTGTATCCAAGCTCCCTCCGCTGCATATTTAATACTTTCCTTTGTAGATCCAACATCTAGAGCCAATCCTAAATTATGCTCACTATAACCAGGTGGTAAAGCATAATCTTTTCCCTTTTCCTCGTATAACACTTTTTGTTCCTCTTGGTCTCTAAAAGCACTACTTAATAAAAAGTTATGCACATTATCCTTTTGGGCAGCTTCAACCATGTCCGAGAATTTTCTAGCTACTTTTTCGGATAAACGTAGATCTTGATGGAGCAATCCATAATTTGCGATTAATTCTCGATGGTTAATTAATTGGATCATATCTTTTTTAATATATCGTTCCTTTACAGGAAATTCATCATTAACTAATAATAATTCACCCTGATACATTTCTTCCTTATTTATTTCTTTTTCTTGTAAATCAAATTGTTCCAAATTGATATTTTCCTTTGGAACCATATTTGGTTTATCTTCATTTAATACGGATACAGGGGTAATATATACTATGCCTATTACAATAGATAAAAACAACAATATGAAAAACCACTTCTTCATGTAGAACTTCCCCTCCTTGATTTCTTCTCTCTATACACATCTTAGGAAAATATCTTTAATAAAAAAGTGGGTAAAATCTTAAATATTTCTTAACTAATTCTGTTTCTTACTCATCATCACTGCTAGTAAGACGAACTTCAAATACGGTTTGCTTCAAATTACTCTTTGCAGTGATTGTGCCGTTATGTTGCTCTATTATATTCTTTGCTATAAATAAGCCCAGTCCGCTTTTATTTTTTTGCATCGTTCGTGATTTATCTCCTGTATAAAACATATCAAATATATGTGGTAAATCTTCATCTGCTATGATACTTCCATAATTAATAACTTGGATAATAGCTTCCTGATTTTCTTGAAAAGCACGAATATCAATAAATTCCCCATCGGACCCATACCGATTGGCATTTGTTAGTAAATTTTCAAATACACGAGCTAGTAAATCACCATCCCCTAAAGTCATCAAATTAGATTGGATATCCTGTCGTAAATGTAGAGAACTTTTTTCAAAAATTGGATACATTTCTTCTGCTAATTGATAAAGTAAAGCAGATATATTAATTTTTGTTTTTTCAATAGAATACATATGGTCATTCATTTTTGTTATCTCAAATAATTCATCTAACAGTCTCTCTAAGCGTTGCGATTTATTAAATGCAATTTTTAAGAAATGCATCTTTTCTTCTTCACCAAGTGTTTTATCCTTTAAGATAATTTCTATATATCCTAAAACAGAGGTGAGCGGTGTTCGTAGATCATGTGCTAAATTCACAATTAAATGATCCTTACTACTTTCTAAGAACTCCCCCTTTTCAATTGCTTCTTTCAGTCTAGCACTAGTCCGATTAATATCGTTTGCTATATCATTAAATTCATCTTTAGACGATAGCTTGACTTGGTAATCAAAATCACCTTGAGCTAATTGCCGAATACCTTTTGAGATTTTATTGAAATACGTTGTATATGGCTTCATTAACATATAGAAAAACAAAAAGGAAAACACAATGAATATGAAAAGAAAGACATATACATCACCAATCGTTCGAATAAATTCACGAATAGCATGCCCAGTGCTACCATAATCAACTGTAGAATAATACTGCTTCGCAAGCATGATAATGAGATATGTTAAAAGACCTGATAATAAACTACTTAAAGCAAACATACCAATTATTTTTGCGCGAAAACTTCTCAACCATTTAACCATCAAATGTGTAGCCAACCCCCCATACCGTTTTTATAAACTTATTCTTTCTTTTATCTTCTTTTAACTTTTTTCGTAATGTTCTTATATGAACCATCACTGTATTCGCACCATCATAATAGGTATCTCCCCAAACGATTTGCATAATCTTGTCAACACTATAAACCTTTCTCGGATGCTTTGCTAATAAATATAGAATCTCAAATTCTTTACGGGTTAATTCAACTTTTTCATTTAATAGATAAACTACATGCTCTTCCTTAGAAATAGTTAGTTCACCAAACTCCATATTGGCTGTTGACATTAATTTGGCTTCATTTAATTTTTTGTATCTTCTTAACTGTGCTTGAACGCGTGCCATAAGCTCCATTGGGGAGAATGGTTTAATCATATAGTCGTCACCACCAATAACAAGCCCCTGCACTTTATCGAATTCAGAGGTCTTGGCACTCAAAAAAATAATAGGCATATTATGTTTCTCTCTTATCTGCCTTGTTACTTCATACCCATCCATTTCTGGCATCATAATATCTAGAATCACTAAATCGATAGATTGCTGATCAATCACTTTCATAGCTTCTTTTCCGTTATAAACTTTATGGACTTTATATCCTTCCTTCTCTAAATGAATAGCTAATAAATCAGCTATCTCTTTTTCGTCGTCTGCAACGACAATTGAGGCATCGTTCATGTCAGATTCACCACTTTCCTTCTAGCATTACCCTTAAACCAATTTATCTTTCTTTATATTTTACACGTGCTATCATAAAACACAATTACTATTAATTTGCTTCAGATTGCTCGTTGTTCCACCTTTTTATAATCACTAAATATTTCATGGTAAGTCATATATAAAAGCATCCTTGCATGCCCTTCCAAGATAAAAGGGGATTCAAGAGCAAAAGTGCAAGCGCCCGATTAGAAGCGTAGCGACTGGATCGAGTCAACGGAGATAAAGGAATCTCGATGTGGTTCGGAGCCATAATGGCTTCGATTAGGGCGATTCGTGAAGTCGCCTTGTTTCTGGGCGCTGGACGGTGGGTCCACACGTCCAGATTTATCCAGATGGGCAAATTTTATAATTTCCTTAATTTCCCGGACTATAAAAAAACAGCTACCATCCTATAAGGAGAGTAGCTGGTTTTCCTAATATTATCATCTGTCATATAAAATGAAACTTCAATCCGTTTGGGGGTTGTTTATCCCCCAATTTAGTACCACGGATATGACCTAAAGGCCTTTAAACCTATCGGACATTTACTGGCAGACAATCCCACACTTTACCCATATTGGTTTCCTCTATTGTTTGATCTAACAATTGAGTAGCTGTTTAACAAACAATATTTCTATCCACTAGCTGAATACTCTCCAAAAATATAGGGAAGTACCGTTTTTATGCTTGCTTCATTTCAATTTTTGCAATATCGGTTCGATAAAAGAATCCACCATCCTTCTTTACGCTAGCAAATGCGGTATATGCATTTCTCGCTGCTTCTTCTATCGAGGCTGCAGTTGATCCAGCCAACAGCACACGCCCTCCATCCGAGACAAACACGCCGTCTGCTTGTTTTGTCCCTGCATGAGCGATAAAAGCACGTTCTGTATGCAGCGTAGGTAATTCAACCCCTTTTTGGTAAGCACCTGGATATCCTTCAGAGGCTAAAACAACTCCAACGCAAGCTTTGTTATCCCATTGAAGCTCTGGGTTTCTACCTGCTAGGACATCGAGAACTACTTGAACAAGATCATTTTTTAATAATGGTAGTACAACCTGTGTTTCCGGATCACCAAACCGGGTATTAAACTCAATTACTTTAGGTCCATCTTCTGTATTCATTAAACCCGCATAAAGAATTCCCGTAAAGGCTCTACCTTCTTCTATTAAACCGTCCACTGTTTTCTGTAAAATATGCGTATATGAAAAATCAATATCTGCTTGAGTGAGGTCTGGTACTGGTGAAAAAGCCCCCATCCCCCCTGTATTTGGGCCGTGATCCTGATCATATGCCCGCTTATGATCTCTTGCAGGTACCATTGGATATACCTGATTTTCATGGACAAACGCCATTAGGGAAAATTCTTCCCCTTGAAGAAACTCCTCTATCACAATGGTAGATCCCGCCTCATCAAAGGTTTTTTCTACAAGCATCTCTTCTACAGCAGTAAACGCTTGCTCCTTTGTTTCGGCAACAATAACGCCTTTCCCTGCAGCCAAGCCGTCTGCCTTTATAACAATTGGCGCTCCCTTTTCTGCGATATAGGCTTTTGCTTGTTCAACAGATGTAAAGGACTGATAGGCAGCAGTTGGTATGTCGTATGCTTGCATAAATTGTTTTGCAAATTGCTTACTTCCCTCTAATAATGCCGCTTCTTTCGTCGGTGCAAAAATAGCTAAACCAGCTTCATTAAATTTGTTAGCAATTCCCGCATTCAATGGATTTTCTGGTCCAATGATTGTTAAATCAATCGCTTCCTCTTTTGCAAATGCTAGAAGTCCATCTATATCTAACTCATCAATTGGTATACACGTTGCTTGCTCAGCAATCCCACCGTTTCCAGGGGCTGCATAAATCGCGGAAACACGTTCACTTTCAGCCACTTTCATAATGATGCTATGTTCACGTCCACCTCGACCAACTACTAAAATCTTCATGAAATATCCCCTTCCATTTAATGTTTAAAATGGCGCATCCCTGTATATACCATTGCAATACCGTACTCATTACACACATCAATGGAGTCCTGATCACGCTTAGAACCACCAGGTTGAATAATTGCAGTTATTCCAGCTTTTGCTGCAGCCTCCACCGTATCCGGCATTGGAAAGAATGCATCTGAAGCCATCACTGCACCTTGCGCATGTTCAGCAGCCTGTTCGATAGCAATGCTGGCTGCACCAATTCGATTCATTTGACCAGCTCCAACTCCCACTGTTCGTTTTTCCTTCGCTAAAACAATCGCATTCGATTTCACATGCTTAACAGCCTTCCAAGCAAATAATAAGTCTGCCAGCTCCTTCTCTGTCGGTTCACGAGTAGTAGCAATCGTTAGTTCATCCGGATTAATACGACCGTTATCCTTCGTTTGGATAAGCATGCCACCGTTTACAGATGTAAATGTATGACCTACTTCCTCCGCTGGCTCCACATGGAGTTTTAGCAATCGGATATTTTTTTTCACGGTTAATAAAGCAAGTGCTTCCTCTGTATATCCTGGAGTAATTACAATTTCTAAGAAAATTTTGCTTAGCTTTTCTGCTGTAAGTTGATCGATGACTTGGTTACATGCCACGATTCCTCCAAAAATGGAGATTGGATCTGCGTCGTATGCACGTTGAAAGGCAGTATCAATCGTATGAGCTACTCCTATTCCACAGGGGTTCATATGTTTTACAGCTACTGCCGCTGGTTCCGTATATTCTGCAAGTATTTCTAATGCGGCATTCGCATCTTGAATATTATTATAAGATAATTCCTTGCCATGAAGCTGTTCTGCGGTTGCTAAACTTCCCTTAACAGGAATCGATCGTTTATAAAATGCAGCGGATTGATGTGGATTTTCCCCATAACGAAGCGTCTGAGCCTTTTCATACGTAATCGTATAGGTTTCTGGAAAATCCTCACCTGTTTCTTCTGTAAAATAACGCGCAATAAGTGCATCATAATTTGCTGTATGTCGGAAAACCTTTGCAGCCAATTGTTGCCTTTGGTCAACCGTCAACGTATCCTGTTTAATGGCCTGTAATACTTGATTATAATCACTTGGATCAACAACTACCGCCACATCCTTATAATTTTTAGCAGCGGATCTTAGCATGGTAGGACCACCGATATCGATATTTTCAATGATCTCTTCCTTGGTTACGCCTTGTTTTTCTAATGTTTGTTTAAATGGATACAGATTAACAATGACGTAATCTATTGGAGAAATCTCGTTTTTTTCCAGCTGGTTTTGATGCTCTTCATTATCTCGTTTTGCCAGTAATCCTCCATGGATAAACGGATGCAATGTTTTAACACGTCCATTTAATATTTCAGGGAAGCCAGTAATCTGCTCTACAGCAATTGTTGGCACGCCTGCCTCTTGTAAAGCTTGAAGTGTCCCACCTGTAGAAACGGTTTCTACTCCAGCTTCATGAAGTCCTTTAGCAAATTCAATAATGCCTTCTTTATTCGATACACTGATTAATGCACGTTTTTTCATAATTACCCCTCATTCTGTAAAAGTTGATTAATGACCTGTGGATATAATTGATGTTCCACCTGATGAATACGTTCTTCTAACTCCTCTAATGTAGCTGCAGCATCGATATATACTTCCTGCTGTTGAATCATTGGTCCTGTATCAATGCCTTCATCAACAAAATGAACCGTTACCCCTGTTTTTGTTACGCCAGCTTCAAACGCTTGCTTGATAGCATCCTTACCTGGAAATGCCGGCAATAACGATGGATGTATATTAACGATTTTGCCACGATAAGCAGTGAGCAGCTCAGAACCAACAATTCGCATATAGCCAGCTAGAAATACCCAACTAACAGAAGCCGCCTTTAGCCTATCCGTAATTTCTTGCTCATATGCCTGCTTCGAAGAATAGGATTTTGGGTCAAAAATGAATGTCGCAACTCCATTCGTCTTTGCCTTCTGTATGACTGGAGCATCATGCTTATCGCAAACGAGAAGTACAATGTCACAGGCTAAGCTTTTTGTCTCCATTAATGCTTGAAAATTACTACCTGTACCTGATGCAAATACAGCTACTTTAATACGGCTCATGAACAAAAATGCACTCCTTCTTCCGGAATAACTTTTCCAATCACTGTTGGTAGTTCTCCTTGTATTTCCAATAAACGGAGCACATCACGGACATTCTCTGCTGCAACAACAATAGCCATACCTATTCCCATATTAAATATCCCGTACATGTCTTCTTCGTTGATCTTCCCTTGCGCTTGTAAAAATGGGAAGATTTCTGGCGGCTCCCAAGTGTTACGGTCTATCTCTGCACCTAAACCAGTCGGTAGCATACGTGGGAGGTTTTCATAGAAACCACCGCCCGTTATATGAGAAATCCCCTTTATCTTTCCAGAATCTAGCACGTTTTTCATTGATGTAGCATAAATCCTCGTTGGTGTCAGTAATGATTCTCCTAGGGAGCAACTCAACCCGTAGGTGTTATGAAAATCAAGATCGGCTACAAGCTTACGGACTAATGAGTAGCCATTCGAATGAATGCCGCTAGAGGGAAGACCTATGATGACATCATCTGCTTGAATTGCTTCTCCAGTTACGAGCTTAGACTTTTCAGCAATACCAACAGCAAATCCCGCCAAGTCATACTCACCATCTTGATACATCCCAGGCATTTCAGCAGTCTCACCGCCAATTAAGGAAGCATTCGCCTGAACACAGCCTTCGGCAATCCCCGATACTATTTGTTCCATCTGAACTGGTTCGTTTTTGCCACAAGCAATATAGTCAAGAAAAAATAACGGCTTTGCACCCTGAGCAATAATATCATTTACACACATAGCGACAAGATCTATTCCTACAGAATCATGCTTATTTAATTCAAATGCTAGCTTTAGCTTTGTTCCAACACCATCTGTACCTGATACTAAAACTGGCTCCTCGTAAGCAAAAGAAGTAAGGTCAAACAAACCCCCAAACGAACCAATACCACCAAGTACCTCGGGGCGAGTCGTACGTTGAATATGTTTTTTCATTCTTTCTACGGCTTCATAGCCCTTTTCTACATCTACCCCTGCATCTTTATATACTTCTGACATGAACGCCACTTCCTCTATGGTTTAAGTTAACAACTGGTATAGGCAATTTCTTTTTCCCCTTCTTCTTTAACTGGATATTTTCCTGTCATACATGCGGTACAAATTCCTTGATGGATCGTTTTATCCTTAAGAACTGCTTTTTCTAATCCCGCTTCTGATAAATAAGCAACACTATCTGCGCCGATTATATTGCTAATTTCAGGAACAGAATGATTGGCTGCAATTAGCTCAGCTCTCGTCGACATATCAATACCGTAATAGCAAGGGTTTTGAATCGACGGGGAAGCGATTCGTACATGAACCTCTTTAGCACCAGCTTGTTTCAACATTTGCACAATTCGTTTACTAGTGGTCCCCCTAACTATCGAATCATCAATCATAATTACCCGCTTTCCTTCAATAATGCTGCGAACCGGAGAAAGCTTCATTTTTACCCCTTGCTCTCTCAGTTCCTGTGATGGTTGAATAAATGTTCTACCAACATAGCGATTCTTAATAATCCCCATTTCATAGGGCAGCCCGCTCTCCTCTGCATAACCAATTGCGGCAGAAATACTAGAGTCCGGCACACCTACGACAATATCTGCTTCTACCGGCGACTCTTTAGCCAGTTCCATTCCCATGTTTTTACGAGAAGCATGGACATTGACATGATTAACATCACTATCTGGTCTGGAAAGATAAACATACTCCATTGCACACATCTTACGTTGCTGACGCATAGCAAATCTTATAGATGATAACCCATCATTGCTAATTGTTATTAATTCGCCAGGTAACACTTCCCGCTCAAATGTAGCCCCTATTTGCCCAAATGCACAGGTTTCAGAAGCAACAACATAGGCATCACCTAATCTTCCGATAGATAACGGGCGAATACCTGTCGGATCTAAAGCTACAAACATTTTGTCTTCCTTTAAAATAATATAGGCATATGCACCAACTACTTGATTAAGTGCTTTCGAGATTGTTTCCTCGGTTATTTTATTGCCGCTTCGTTTAATTAAATGAGCAAGAACCTCGGAATCCGAAGAGGTTTGCAAAATACTTCCCTCTGCCTCCAGCTCTCCTCGTAACTTATAGGCATTCATGATATTCCCATTATGTGCTAACGCCATACTTTCTGTTTGTGAACGAAATAATAGGGGCTGCACATTTTCAAGGACTTTTCCACCTTGCGTGGAATAACGAACATGTCCTACTGCTACGCTTCCAGATAAAGCGGAAAAATCAGCATGTTTAAATACATCGTTTACGAGCCCCATCTCTTTATGAGCCTTAAGGTTCTTGCCATCACTTACTACTACGCCAGCACCTTCCTGACCACGATGCTGCATCGAATGCAAACCATAATAGGTAAGCTCTGCTGCTTTTTCATGACCCCAAATTCCGAATACACCACATTCCTCATTTATGCCTTTGATTTCAGCAAGCATGGAATAGCTCCCTTCCATAAATCTCGTAATTGATGAATTTCCTCTTCTATAACGTTCTTTTCATTCACAGAAATAGATAATGTTTGCTTATCTGTTACCGTACCGATGGCTCGTGCATCCTCAACCAAGTCTAGAAATCTTGCTTTATTTTCTTCCTTGACCGTCACGATAAAGCGTGACTGTGTTTCACTAAATAATGCAACGGTGGCATCCCCTGTCAACTCAATATCAGCACCTAAAAAGGTATTATTAAATAGACTTTCAGCTAAACCGACAGCTAAACCACCTTCTGTCAAATCGTGTGCGGATACAATGACCCCTTCTTGAATTGCTGTTAATAATTGCTCCTGTCTTCTTGCCTCCACCTGTAAGTCAATGGCTGGAGCTTTTCCTTCATATGTTCCTTTAACAAGCTGTTGAAGTTCACTACCTCCGAAGGCAATATCCGTTTCGCCAATCATATAAATCGTGTTCCCAGGTGACTGGAAATGACTTGGCGTAATATCCTCTAAAGATTCGTGTAAGCCGACCATACCGACAACCGGCGTTGGAAAAACAGCCTTTCCTTTGGACTGATTATATAGCGATACATTTCCACTAATTACTGGGGTATTCAAGATACGACAAGCCTCGCTCATACCTTCCACACTCTTCTCCATTTGCCAGAATACTTCCGGGTTTGTTGGGTTGCCAAAATTCAACCCATCTGTAAGACCTAAGGGTTTGGCACCAGAACAAACAATATTTCGAGCAGCTTCTGCTACTGCAATCTTCCCACCCACTTCTGGGTCTAAATAAATATAACGGGAATTACAGTCTGTCGTCATCGCCAATGCTTTTTTTGTTCCTTTGATCCGAATAACAGCAGCATCTGATCCTGGAGTGACAACCGTATTTGTTTGAACCATGGAATCATACTGGTCATATACCCATTCTTTTGATGCAATTGTTGGCTGCTGTAATAGTTTTCTCAGCACTTCTGCATGGTTTTCTATCGATGGTATCGCATTTTCCATTTGTTGAAATGCTTGATAGTAGCTAGCTTCTTTTGCTGGTAAATGGTAGACCGGGGCTTCCTCTGCAAGCGCATCCACTGGAATGTCTGCCATCACTTCTCCGTGCTGCTTAATACGAAATATTTTTTCCTCTATTACCTTTCCAACAGCCACTGCCTGCAATCCGTATTTTTGGAATACTTCGATAATTTCCTGTTCACGTCCCTGTTTAACCACTAGTAGCATACGCTCCTGTGATTCAGATAGCATTAACTCATATGCTGACATATGCTGTTCTCGCTGCGGAACTAAATCCAAGTTCATTTCTAATCCTGTTCCAGCCTTACTTGCCATTTCACTCGCAGAAGAAGTTAAACCAGCTGCGCCCATGTCCTGCATTCCAATAAGTGCTTCTGAATGAATGACTTCTAAGCAAGCTTCTATTAATAATTTTTCCATAAATGGATCCCCAACTTGTACCGCAGGACGATCCTTTGCTGCATCTTCTCCTAAATCGTCTGAAGCAAAAGTGGCACCGTGAATACCATCTCGACCTGTTGGAGCGCCGGCGTACAATACTGTATTACCAATCCCTTTTGCTATTCCCTTTTGGATATCATCATGATTAATTAATCCTACACACATTGCATTAACGAGCGGATTGTCCTCATAGCTTGTATCAAATTGAACTTCTCCACCAACCGTTGGAACACCGACACAATTCCCATACCCAGCGATGCCATTCACTACTTCGGAGAATAAATACTTTACGCGTTCCGAAGTCAGATTCCCAAAACGTAATGAATTTAATAAAGCAATTGGACGTGCTCCCATGGAAAAAACATCACGAATAATTCCACCGACACCTGTCGCAGCTCCTTGATATGGTTCAACTGCAGAAGGGTGATTATGGCTTTCGATCTTAAACACGACTGCCTGATTATCACCAATATCGATGATTCCAGCCCCCTCACCCGGTCCTTGTAATACATGCGGTGATTTTGTCGGGAACTTTTTTAGTAATGGCTTCGATGTTTTATAGCTACAGTGCTCTGACCACATTACTGAAAATATGCCCGTTTCTGTAAAATTTGGGCGTCGACCTAAAATGGTTTTAACCAATTGGAACTCTTCATCACTTAATCCCATTTCTTTATACAGTTTGTCGCTTTCAATCACTTCTGGACTAATTTCATGCGTTTGCAACATAGGATTCCCTCCAATTCAGCACCATTGATTTGAATAAACGTAAGCCGTCATCACTACCCAATAATGCTTCTACAGCTCGTTCCGGATGTGGCATCATTCCTAATACATTACCTTCTTGGTTACTAATCCCAGCAATATCGGCGACGGAACCATTTGGATTATCTTGATAGGTAAATACAATTTGACCATTCGCCTTCATTGCTTGTAATGTAGCGTCATCACAAAAGTAATTTCCTTCTCCATGCGCAATCGGAAAGCGCACTACTTCCCCTGACGTATATTCTGTAGTGAATAGCGTCCGATTGTTAACAACCTGTAGCTCCTCCTGATGGCACATAAAGGAAAGTTTTTTGTTACGAAGTAATGCTCCTGGTAATAACCCAGCTTCTGTTAATATTTGAAATCCATTACAGACTCCTAATACAGGTTTTCCTTTTGCAGCATGCTCTTTGATTTGCTTCATTACATTGGAAGTAGAAGCTACAGCTCCTGAGCGTAAATAATCGCCATACGAAAAACCACCAGGAAGTAGAATAGCATCATAGTTTGTTAGATCACTATTTTCATACCAAACGAGATCTGCCTCTTCTTGAAGTACATCTTTAACGGCATGATACATATCATGATCACAGTTAGAACCCGGAAACATAATTACAGCGAAATTCACGACTGAACAGCCCCCTCCACTTCAAATCGGTAGTCTTCAATAACTGGATTAGCTAGCAACTTTTCGCACATTTCTGTAACGCGTGCCTCGATATCTGCTTCATCTTGAACCTGTAATTCAATTACTTTACCAACACGAGCTTCTTCTATTTCTTGATATCCTAGTGCATGTAATGATTCCTGTATAGCCTTTCCTTGAGGATCTAATACCCCTGACTTTAATGTAATATGGACCTTTACGTTTTTCATTGTTTATCCTCCAGTCGTCGTAAAATCTCTTCATAGACCTCCATTAAATCGCCTGTTCCTTGGCGAAAAACATCCTTATCAAGCTTTTCCTGCGTTGTAATATCCCATAGGCGACATGTATCTGGAGAAATCTCATCAGCTAGGACGATACAGCCACTCGCTAATCTTCCAAACTCAACTTTAAAATCCACTAATGTAATATGAATATCACGAAATATCTTTCTTAGTTCCTCATTAATTTTCAATACCTTCTCTTTTATTTCTTGCAGCTCTGTCCGTGTTACATCTGATAAAATAAAGGCATGCTCATCATTGATTAATGGATCATTTAATTCGTCGTTCTTATAAAACAATTCAACAAGAGGTCGAGCAAATGTCGTTTTTTCCTCTATCCCTAGTCGTTTCGTAATGCTGCCTGCAGCAACATTACGAACAACTACTTCTAATGGGATAATTTCTGTTTGATGAACCAACTGTTCTGTCTCCGTTAATCGTTCAATAAAATGCGTCTCCACACCCTTATCATGAAGTAAAGAAAATATTCGTGAGGAAATTTCATTATTTAGTCTTCCCTTACCAGAAAAACTCGATTTTTTTTCACCATTAAACGCTGTAGCATCATTCTTGTAGGCTAAAACTAACTTGCCAGTTCTATCTTTTGCTTGATAAACCTTCTTCGCCTTACCTTCATATAACAATGCTTCCTTCATATAAATTCCACCTCACGCTAAGCCGATTCGGTCAAAGATAACATCGACATTTTTTAAATGGTACGTATAGTCAAAGCAATCATCAATTTCTGCTTGTGATAATGCGTCCGTAATTTGTTCATCTGCCTCTACTAACTGTTTAAAGTGAGTCGCTGTTTCCCAAGCTTGCATCGCCTTCGGCTGTACTATATCATAAGCAGTTTCGCGCGCCATTCCTTTGTCAATTAGAGCTAGGAGAACCCGTTGAGAGAAAATAACGCCATAGGTTTTATCGATGTTTCGTTTCATATTTTCAGGGAACACCGTTAGATTCTTAACGATGTTTGCAAAACGATTAAGCATATAGTTTAACGCAATTGTTGCATCTGGTAGAATGACACGTTCTGCTGAAGAATGAGAAATATCTCGCTCATGCCATAATGATACATTTTCATAGGCTGTCATCATGTAGCCACGTACGACTCTTGCCATTCCTGTCATATTCTCTGACCCGATTGGATTACGTTTATGCGGCATAGCCGATGATCCCTTTTGCCCTTTCGCGAAGAATTCTTCTACTTCTCGTGTTTCTGTTTTTTGCAATCCACGAATTTCGGTTGCGAATTTCTCTACCGATGTCGCGATAAGCGCAAGTGCAGATAAATAAGCTGCATGACGGTCACGTTGCAATGTTTGAGTAGAAACGGGTGCTGGCGTAATTCCTAACTTCTCACAAACATATCGCTCCACAAATGGATCAATATTTGCATATGTTCCTACTGCTCCTGATAGCTTTCCAAATTCAATATTGTGAGCGGCTGCTTCGAAACGTTCTAAATTACGTTTCATTTCTTCGTACCAAAGCGCAAGCTTCAAACCAAATGTTGTTGGTTCTGCATGTACGCCATGGGTTCTTCCCATCATCACCGTATGCTTATGTTCCATAGCCTTATTTTTCAAGATCTCAATAAACCGATGCAAGTCCTTCCGAATAATTTCATTGGCCTGTTTTACGATATACGAAAGTGCTGTATCAACAACATCCGTTGATGTCAGTCCATAATGCACCCATTTTCTTTCCTCACCCAGCGTTTCCGATACAGCACGTGTAAAAGCGACAACATCGTGTCTTGTATCCTTTTCAATTTCATAAATTCGATGGATATCAAAGGATGCATTGTCCCGTAGCTTTTTCACATCTTCTTTAGGAATAACACCTAGCTCACTCCATGCCTCACATGCTAGGATTTCAACTTCAAGCCATGCTTTAAATTTATTTTCCTCTGTCCAAATCGATCCCATTTCTTCCCTTGTATAACGCTCAATCATTGTTTGGCCTCCTCAAATGTCTGAATATGTTTGTTTACTTTATCCATTGTAGCCCCAATAAATGTAATATGTCCCATTTTTCGTTTCGTTTTAGCTTCCGCTTTTCCATATAAATGAACAAAACCAGAGGTATTTTTTGCCATCGCTTGTAAAACAGATTCCAAGTCTTCACCTAATACATTGATCATGACCGCTGGCTCTAGTAAATTTACTTCCATTAAAGGAAGGCCACATATGGCACGAATATGCTGTGTAAATTGTGAAACATTACAAGCCTCAATCGTATAATGCCCAGAATTATGAGGACGAGGAGCCATTTCATTTAGATAGATACGATCTCCTTTCACAAACAGTTCCACCGCAAAGGTACCTACTATCTTCATATGTTCAGCAAGCTTCTCTACTGCCCGAAAAGCTTCTTTTTCCAGTAGTTCATTAATGCTCGCTGGAACCATTGTTTTGAATAATACATGGTCTTTATGTTCATTCTCAGCAACTGGGAAAAATGTAATTTCGCCAGATTGTGCACGTGTAAAGATAACCGATACTTCTTTATCAAAGGTAATCCATTCTTCTACGATGCAATGGGAATGATCCTGGGCAAATTGAACGGCTGTAGCTATGTCTGAACGAGCATCTATTTTAAGTTGGCCTTTTCCGTCATAACCACCACGACACGTCTTGATTACAGCGGGTAATGGAAAATCTCTTAGTATTTCTTCACATTCAGCTCCACTGTTTACAATAGCAAATTCGGGAACAGGTAAATCAGCTGCCTTTATTAGCTTTTTCTCTTTCTCCCGATTTTGAGTAATTTCGAGAGCAAACGCACCCTGTGGCAGCTTTCCTTCTTTCTCTATGTAAGCTGCAGCTTGTAAATCAACATTTTCAAATTCATATGTGACCACATCGCTAAGAGCTGTCAATTGTTGGATAGCATTCATATCCTCATATGGTGCAATAATTTGATGGTCTGCGACCTGTGCAGCCGGACAGTCTACGGTAGGATCTAATACATTCACACGATAACCCATATACTTTGCTGCAATTGCCATCATACGTCCTAGCTGACCTCCACCAATAATCCCAATTGTTTGTCCGGGTAACACAATGCTGTTATTTTTTCGCAAGGTCTTCCCTCATTTCTCCAACGTTATCCTTCATTTGGTCACGGTACGTTTCTAACTTCGCTGCAACGTATGCATCGAATGTACCTAAGATTTGTGCTGCCAGAATCCCGGCATTTTTTGCTCCTGCCTTCCCAATCGCTACAGTTGCAGTAGGCACTCCGCCTGGCATTTGTACGATCGAAAGAAGTGAATCCAATCCGTTCAACGCTTTACTTTGAACAGGAACACCAATTACAGGAAGTGTCGTCTGAGCTGCCACCATTCCAGGTAAATGGGCTGCTCCTCCTGCGCCGGCAATAATAACTTTTAGTCCACGTTCTCTGGCTGATTTTGCATATGCAAACATTTCATCAGGTGTACGATGTGCAGAAATAATATCTTTGCTATACGGAATTTGTAGTTCATCTAGAATAGCACAAGCATGCTTCATTGTTTCCCAATCCGATATACTGCCCATGATTACGCCAACCATTACTGTGAAATCCCCCTCGTTTATCAAATTATCTCCTAGTTTAAGTTTACCCTTTGCTAATTAATAAGAAAAATTGAGCAAAATTCGCTCAGTCCTTATCACTACATGCTCAGATTTACGCTTCCTCTAGTAGCTATTATGGAATAATAGCTACTGCTTGCTTGACCACCACTCCGGCTGCCCACTTCCCTTTCCGTGGGATTTGTCCTTCAGCTAACTTTGCAACGTGTTCTTCTTTGCAAAGTTAGTTGAGGCCGTGCCCGCGGAAAGCGAAGCAATTAGTCGGAGCATTGCCAATATACATCAAACATTTCAAAATAACTACTTGGCTTAACGCAGTCATTACACTGATTTTATACTTTCTTAACTTAGAACAAAAGCGCAAGCGCCCAATTAGAAACAAAGCGACTGAAGCGAGTCAACGGTGATAAAGGAACAGGTGAGCTCGCGAGCCGATGACAGCTTATCCGTAGGACGATTCGTAAAGTCGCCTCGTTTCTGGAAGTTGGAGCTGGACGCGACTCAACACACCAAGATTTACCCACAGGCTCAACTTTTATAACTTCCTTGACTACGAAAAAAGTCTATTCATCTTCATCTCAAGCCAATGAGAGAAGAAGAATAGACCTGTAATTTCAACCATTCAAACAGATCATTGCTTACACAACGATTCAACTTCCCTCATAGTCCAGTCATTTACGGTGCTGGGTAGAAACTTCTGAGCCTTATTCTCAGGTATATATGAGGAACCGATATTGATTTGTCGGTTTAAGAATAACAAGGAAAAACGGAAATGTCAACAAAATAACGAACGATTATTAAATAATTTAAATTAATGTTCGGTTTTTAGTATATTCCCTAAAACAATACGATTCATTTATACTCAAACATGGACATGTGAGCTTAGTTATTGAGGTTTTACTTCTGTCATCAACTATTCTATGCGACTTATTAATAGACGATCCAACCCAAAAGGAAAAATGCTATGTGTGCGCCACGATACATCATACGTTATTCTTAAGATCTACTCTTTCCTCATTGATTCTGTTGGTTTGGATGTTTCCGTAGCTTGCTTCGTAGTACCATTGCTACTCTCTGCTTTTTTCTTCGGATTCATAAGTCTACCTTTACGCACCTGTTTCACCCAGAATCCACCATAGATTTGCTTTGGTTCATATGCAATGATAAAAGCTTTCGGATCTATTTGTTTAATGGTTTCATACAATCTTAATTCATATTTTCTTGGTGTTAAGATTTGCATTGATAATCTGTCTCCATCCATACCATAAGCATACCAGCTTGTTACCCCATAGCCTTTATCTCTTAATTGCTTCGTAAATTGAATATCTGGATCGGAGGATATCACATTGACTGTAATATATCCAAGTGCTAGTTTTTCTTCAATTCTTGACCCGCAGACTACACCAATCCCAAAACCAATGGCATAGGCTAACAGATTTTGAATTTCGTTTAAATTATCTAAAACAAGACCCAAGCCAAATACATAAATAACCACTTCAAACATGCTTACAAATGCAGCAATATACCTTCTGCCTTTTAACGTTAGAATCATTCGTATTGTGGAAAGCGATACATACACAATATTGATAACTAATATAATTCCAACCATTACGAGTGCATTGCTAATCAAATAAAACCCTCCTAAACCTATATCCTAAGCATACCTTATTTTCTTATCATATGACATTCTATATCATTCATGTTTGTTTCACTCATTTATATTATTCCGCATAGGCTAATGTAAGAACATGGGCGCTGCGTCTGAATAGTAATTTGGGACGTAGCTAGACATTTCATTACACATACTTTTTAAACATGAAGCGAGGTGAAGTAATGGATCCTTTTCAACAAATGACGGATTGGAAAAAGAACATGGATCACTTTTTTGGCGAAAACTTTTGGAATGAATTTGAAGGTATTATAAAACCTACTATTCCACAAATTAACCTTTATCAAACGGATCATGAATTATTTTGTGTTGCTAACATCCCAGGGCTAGTTGACTTAGATAAGCTTGATGTTTATGTTGATTATTCCACATTGGAGCTTCGAGGAACAATTGATATTGATAATTCCTTTGGTATTAAAATAAAAGAGGAAATACTGCAGGGCGTTTTCGAAAGAAGAATCTCTCTTCCTTTTCCAGTTCGTTCAGATAAAATAAAAGCAACGTATAAAAACGGTCTCGTATTCATCCAACTACATCGGCTTATTTCCGAGACAAGTAGGAAAAACAGAGTAAATGTCCATGTGCTGGAAGATAATTAGATCACATAATGAAAGATTACCTCTACTAATTTAGCATGAAAATGCCACACTTTTATCATTAAAGTCACCGATAAAAGTGTGGCATTTCAACATAAATTACTGATTCGGACCAAATACTCGTTTATCAACGGAAGAAGGTATTCCCCTTAATCGCTTATATAATGTTTTCTTCCAATTTTCCGCAAGTAAATCACATTGAGCAAGATCATCCGCAGCTCGTAGATCTTCTTTATATACATGCATAATTTCATTACAAGCTGCAATAGACCATTGTGGATATGGTCGTTCTATTAATTCCATATCACTACCAGCCTGGATAAAGCCCTCTTGCAATACTCGAAAGTACCAGCCTGTTCGCCCACTATGTTGAATTCGCAAGGCAAAATCTTTAACTTGAAAGCGACGCGCCGGCTTCCAGCAAGGTTGACGTGGCTGTGATACTTGCAGAATAACATCTCCTACTTTATATGTATCGCCAATAAATACGGAAAATTCATCCATTTCCAATACCGAAAAATTCTCTCCCATCGCACCTGCTTCGATTGTATTTATTTGTAAATCCTCTTGCCAAAATTGGTAATGTTTAATTGGATAAGCAAAAACAGCTTTTTCAGGTCCTCCATGATTTTTCTTATCAGCGACTTCATCTCCTGCTAATCCCGTCTTTCCTAACCAAATCTTCTGATCGATGGGTTCCTTCAACATACCGCTCTGCCAAGATCGTTCCGCCCAATTACTAGCATCAGCGGTACCAAGCTCCCTTACTTTTCCAGTAAAAAGTTTATGAATATATGGTTCTTCCATTCTATCACCCACTTGTTAAATATGGTATAGTAACTTTATTCTACTTAAAATACGTCCACTTGGGAATAGAAATGATGAAAGAGGGATATAGATGTCAAACAAACAACAGGCGACTTTTGCAGGAGGATGCTTCTGGTGTATGGTAAAGCCATTCGATCAATGGAAAGGTGTTGACCAAGTAATTTCCGGTTATACAGGTGGTCATCTTCCTAATCCTACATACGAAGATGTAAAGGCAGGAGATTCCGGTCATTATGAAGCAGTACAAATAACGTTTGACCCATCTATTATTAGCTATCAAACCATTTTAGATGTATACTGGCAGCAAATTGACCCCACTGATGATGGAGGACAATTTCATGATCGTGGAGATTCCTATCGTACAGCTATCTTTTATCATAATGAAGAACAAAAGAAGGCTGCGGAGGCGTCGAAACAAAAGCTATCTAAAAGTGGGAAATTTAATAAACCGATTGTAACCAAATTACTTCCTGCATCTAGCTTTTACGCAGCGGAAGATTACCATCAAGATTATTACCGGAAAAATGAGACTGCATATAAGGAAGACCGTTTAAAATCAGGAAGAGATGAATTTATAGAGCATGTTTGGAGAAAGTAATTGTTTTATTCCCCAACAAATTCGTCCACGTTGTAAATGATTCATTATGCTTTATTCAAGTCAGGAGAGAGATCGTTGTCTAATTCACATTCGTTAACACCATTAAAAATGTTATTGTTTGCCTTTCATGCGACAAATACAATTATTTTGAGTTACTTACCTTTATATCTAAAATACAAGGGATTAAACGGTACTGAAATTGGTTATGTATTAGCTGTTGGACCACTAGCATCTATCTTTGCTCAGCCATTTTGGGGATATATGAGTGATAAACACAAAACCGTTAAACGAATTATCCAGATTTGCATTATTGGCCTGCTCGTTACCAGTATTCTATTCTTTCAAATGGATACGTTACTAGCCATTCTATTAATGGGTGCAATCTTTTATTTTTTCGTTACACCAATTGGTGCGCTCGGCGATAGCTTAGCCCAGCGCAGAGCAGATGAACTCGGAGTGTCCTTTGGTACGATCCGCTGGTGGGGCTCAGTTGGTTTTGCTACTTCTTCTCTTATTATTGGAGAAATTCTCACTAGAGTTGGAATTCAATACATGATTATTCCTTATTTATTTTTTGGAATGGTTGCATTAATCGTTACGTTTAAACTAACTGATGTAAAGGTTGAATCTGATCCAATCCAACTAAAGGATGTTAGCGAAATAGTCAAAAGTAAGCCTTTTGTTATCTTCCTTCTATTTATTATGTTTTTGAGCATTACACACCGTGCCAATGATAGCTTCATTGGGTTATATATAGAACAGCTAGGCGGTAGTGAAGGATTAGTTGGTGTAGCATGGTTTGTTGGAGTAGTGACAGAAGCCATTGTCTTCGCAACTGCTGGCTTCTGGTTCCGAAAGTATCATCCACTTGTATTTGTTATCATTGCAGGAATCTTATATAGCATTCGTTGGTTTATTTACGGTGCTGCTGACAGTCCGATCCAGATTATCAGCCTACAATTTTTGCATGGATTAACGTTCGGTACCTTTTACTTAGCATCCTTTAATTATATCTCTAGGCTCATACCAAAATTATTACAATCTACAGGTCACCTTGTCTTTTTTGCAACTTTCTTTGGGTTATCAGGAATTATCGGTTCACTACTTGGGGGTGCCATCATCGATTCTTCAGGCGGTGGAACATTATATTTCGGAATGGGCTGTCTAGCATTAATAGGTACTATTCTCATTACGCTTTATCATATCATGCCATTTGGAAAAGAAGCCTATGTTCATCAACAAGATCGTTAGCATTACACAATGCTACGTTTACATGAACTGTGCTGAAAATCAAAAAAGAAGCTTTGGAGAAATGATACGCTCCCCTTTAGACAGTATAAAAAATATAATCTGTCTTAAGAGGAGCTTTTCTATGCAAAAAAACACATAGTTTTACGTTCATACAGAAAGTACTAACAGCTTATGAGAATCGGATCGCCCATTTTTCCAACAGGAATCATTCTCCATCTTTCATCACAAAGACTGAGACTGGGACAAAACACAACTTCTTTACTCAACATACGAATAATCATGTTATCAATAGGAGTAATATCGCCGCACCGTGAAACTATACGCACTTTCCGCGGGCACACCTCAGCTAACTTGGTAAAGAAAAACACGTTACCAAGTGGATCTTCGGACACGTGCTGTTCCCGCCGGAATCTCGCTTATTTCAGGTGCTAAACGAATGATTTCGACCAAAAAACGAACGATAAGGTGGTTACCCCCAAAAGTTAGAGTTTATACTATGCAGCTGATTGGCTGGATT
>NZ_BAAACY010000130.1:0-10998 GCF_039521925.1 Virgibacillus salarius
GAATTTGAGTCGTCTTTTTTATAACAAATTTCAAGTTTCACTGAAAAATCATAAGATTTTCAGTGGCCTCTCGTTCAGCAGGATTTTTTTCCATTACTTATGGTTGCGTATTACTCTCTTCATTCGTTGCTGGAGTATCTTTTATATTCTCCATTTTAGCTTTTGCCTCTTGGACGATTTGATCAAGCTCTGAAAGTATGGCTTGATCCAATTCTTTCGTTTTGCTTTCTCTCATGGACTGGATAAGCTGATTTGAATATTGCTGCAAAGCCTTTGTTCGCTCTAAAATCTCATTCTCTACCTTTTCATCCAGTCTCTGTTCAGCTTTCGCAATTTCTACTTTTAATGCTTCTTCCAAACGCTTTGTTTGTTGTTGTTGCTCTGCTAAGATAGCAGCATCTATTTTTTCAATAGATTCATCCTTTTTCTGTTGAAACCAACTAGTAAGTAAACCATTAATGTCTTGATCAGCGAAAACAGCTGTAAAACTTCCTCCCATTAAGGTTACAGATATAATTACAATGATCACTATTCTTATTCGGCTTTGGCGCCTTTTTTGTTTTCGAGTTTGGATTCTGTTTAACAACTGCTTTCCCTCCTTAGCATCTATCTATTTCAACAGAATAGATAATTATTGATGAATACCAGATATAACTTCATCAAGAGCTGCTTTTGCTTCATCTTCAAGAGCCTGTGCTGTTTCCGTAATAATAACTTGTTGTTCTTCAACTAATCCTGCTAATAATTCCGTTACTAACTCACGAAGATCTTCAATAGCCCAATCGACTTGATTTTTTAAGTTCCTAATTGTAATTTCCTCATTTGAAGCCAATTCTGCTTCTAGTTGCTCTTGTGCATTTTGCACAGCTGCCTCTAGCTCAGCTACAGCTGTTTCTTTAGCCTCTGTTAAGTCTGTAGTTACTTGATTAACTGCTGATTGCCCAACTTCTCCAGTATATGCTGTTAAATCTTCCGTAGCATAATTTAAACCTTCTTCTTGTAAACGTTCAATTTCTAAATAACCATCAATTAAAACATTATAAAATTGCAATCCCATATCTTCTAGTATCTGCTGCGCTTCGCTATCAAGTGACTCGATATGCTCTAGCTTTGTCGCAACTATTTCCTCTAACGAAGCATTTGTTTCTTCTACTCTTGTTAAATCAATATCGAGAGAGGCATCACTTTTTAACTGCTCATACTCAGCCTCAAGCTCCGGTAATTTTCCCTCCCCATAAGCAGTTACCTCGTCTTCAATTCTCTCTACCGAATCATTAAACATAGCATTGTACCATTCACGTAATGCTGATCCTGCATCCGTATTAGCAAATACTATCCCCGCACCAGATAAAACACCAACACCAATAATACCAGCAGCTATCTTTCCTTTTAGTGTACGTAAACCTAGCTTCATTCTACATACTCCCCTTCTTTTCTTTTATATTTGATAGAAATCATATGATAGATCCCTAATCATATAACCAATCTTGTAAAGACGAAGTAACATCTTCCTTAATCTCAGTATGAATCTCCGATTTTTTTCTAACCTCATAGGCTTTCAATACGTCACCCTCTAGGTTCTCCTTTGATTCTTGTAAACGGACGTAATAAGATTGTAAATATTGATTAATCTCCTTTTTATTTTTGGAACTAACACGTTTTGATAGCTGTGTTAACCGATCTGCTTTGTTCTTAATCGTTTGTTCTTTTTCTTCAAGAAGAGATCGCTTTACACTTAAACTCTTCTCTTTCAACCACTGGTTGATTCCTTCAACCGTTTCAAAGTAATCTGTTAACCAATGTTCCTCTCCTCGATCAGCCGAAGCACTCATATGCCAAGTTGCACCCGTTGTAAAGAGAATGATACAAACGCCCCATAGTAATCGTTTTTTCACGACCAACTATCCTTTCGTATTATTACTTATCTATCATTAACATTTATTTACTCCCTCTTTGATACTATAGTAACAAATTGACCTTCTATTAAAATCTGAAAATTATACTATTTTTAAAATAGTATAATAGTTTTAAGCCTTGGATTAAAAACTAACTTCAAATCCAATTATAGGTATAAACACATACATAAATCAGAATTTTCTACAAAAATCGATATAAGCTGCAATGGATTAAAAATTTCTTGTTTAAATAAAGGACTTTTAGCTTATAAAGTGAAACTTCAATCAGTTAGGGATTTTGTTTATCCAGAATTGGTTTCACTTGCTTGAAGTGAGGGTCTTTTGCCAGTTATATGTAGGATAAACTTAATGGAAGAAGATATATTAAATCGAAATAAATACTTCTATTACGCATTTCTGAATCAATTACACCGTTACTTATAGTAAAATACGTTTTTATAAATGCAGTATAGTGAATCATATTAATGGCTACCTTACCTTCATATTAGTAAAATAATAACAATTATCTATTGAAAGGAAGTGAAGTATTGCCACTAAAAATAGGAATAGATGCAGGTGGTTCTTTAATTAAAATTGCTTATTACCATGAAGGATCGTTACACGTTAAATTATTCTCCAACCACATGAAGAAACAAGTAATTAATTGGCTTCCCTCTACAAATACCTCCATTTATTTAACCGGTGGTGGTAGTAGGGAATTACAAAACGATTTACCAACAAGCGCTATTGTCATTGATGAATTTACAGCTGTTTGCAAAGGTACAAATTATCTATTACAACAAGAAAAAGAGACTTTACTAGAAAAATATATCCTCGTAAGTATTGGTACTGGAACCTCTTATTTTTTAGTGAGCAGAAATAATTTCACTCGTCTATTCGGGAGTGGAATTGGTGGAGGTATCTTTATGGGACTTGGCTATCTATTAAGCGGTAAATCTGACTATAATGAGCTTGTTCAATTGAGTCAGATCGGCAATCATAAAAATAGTGATGTATTGGTAAACGATATTTATACATCCACGGAATCACCTCTTGAAAGGAATTTAACAGCTGCCAACTTTGGTAAAGTCCAGCAGGCAAATGAAGCCACTTCTGCTGATTATCTGGCTAGTCTTACACAATTAATTGGTGAAAGTACGATTCTGTTGGCGTCACAAGCAGCCATGGCCAATCAAACGGATAAAATCGTGTTTACTGGTAGTACCTTATCGTATAACAAACCGTTAAAAAAGGTATTATCCGAGTTTCAAGCCATGCTTCCATATGAACCCATATTTCTCGATAATGGCCCATATGTAGGAGCAATTGGTGCCTTTTTATCATGAATAAATAGGTTTGAATTTAGAATGAGGTATGTTCCAGTTACCCTATATAGATAACCCCTTGATCAGATTTTATATCTATTTAGTAAAGCTTGGAGATATGGATTCTAAAAACCCTTTATAGCGGAAGGAAAAAAATTGAGCCGTCGACTGCCACAAAACAGCAACATCTGCTGCTTTCGTGGTTAATGGTATGGACTCACAGATAGCTAAAGCGTTGACTGCAAGTGACGGCTCATAATCTGATATTTTATTCCATTATAGAGTTATCGAAACAGAGAAAAATGTTCAACAGTATGATTGGAAGAGTTAGGTAATCATTCATATCAAATTACTAAGCTTTACAAATACATACAAAAAGTATAGAATGATCAAGTATATTATTTACCTAGGTAAATATATGAGGTGATACAATTGAAAGAATTATTGAATCGAGATTTGCTCCATTTACTAAACCAACGATTTCGATTTTTCACAAAAGAGATGAACAATCGGCTTAGTGACCATGGGTTATTTGCATCCCAATGGTCCATTATTTTTTGTATTGATCGTTTTGGTCCTATGACACAGACAGAAATATGGAAATACTTAAATATCGAAGCACCTACTGTAACAAGGACATTATCTCGTTTGGAAAGAAGCGGCTGGATTACTCGGAAACAAGGCACAGATAAACGGGAGCGCGTTATCGAATTAACCGACTATGCTAGCAATAAGATACCTATTGTTAGAGAAACAATGGATCAATTTGATAACGATATGGTAGCAAGTCTAACGTACGATGAAAAAGTACAACTATATACATTATTAACTAAATTAGCAACAGGAGAGAACAACCTATGAGTCAAGAACCAAAAATATGGACAAAAAGTTTTATAAGTATTTCAATGACACAATTCCTCATTTTCTTATCCTTTTATACGTTAATGACAACTCTTCCTATCTATGTGATTGACAATTTAGGTGGTACAGAAGCAGAAGGTGGTTTAGTTGTAACCGCCATGTTATTGGCAGCGATTATCGTCCGCCTTTTTTCTGCGAAGCTATTAGACAAGACAGGGAAAAAAAGGGGACTATTAATAAGTGTAACGATCTTCGCAGTCACCTCGTTTTTATATCTAATTATTGATGCCTTCATGCCATTATTAGCATTGCGATTCATCCATGGGTTATCTTTTGGTATTATTACTACTGCTACAGGGGCGATTGCTGCCGACATTATTCCACCATCACGCCGCGGTGCTGGACTTGGATATTTTGCTATGGCAATGAACTTAGCCGTTGTCATCGGTCCATTTATAGGTTTAACCTTATTACAATATACGAGCTTTCAGAACTTATTTATAATTTTAGGAATACTAATGATCGTGGCTATTATGAATTCAGCGATGGTTAACGTTCCTAAAGAAAAAGTTGCTCCGAAAGCAATCAAGCAAAGGTTAACGATTCATGATTTTATAGAAATGAAAGCAATGCCAATTGCATTAATAAGTAGCTTAGTTGCGCTGGCTTACGCTAGTGTGATGTCCTTTATTTCCGTATACGCTAACGGCTTAGGACTTGCTTCTACAGCGAGTTATTTCTTCGTCGTCTTTGCAGCAGTCATGCTATTATCAAGACCATATCTCGGAAGATCATTTGATTCGAAAGGTCCTAAATTTGTGATACTCCCATGTTTATTTCTCTTTGCTATTGGACTTGTATCATTGAGCATCACTAATACACCTTGGATGCTACTACTATCTGCTGCGTTAATCGGTCTAGGTTATGGAACTTTATTACCAAGTTTTCAAACAATGGCAATTCAAGCTGCTCCAAATAACAGAAGCTCGCATGCTACATCTACTTTCTTTATATTATATGATTCAGGTATTGCTGCAGGGTCCTTTATTTGGGGAATTGTTGTAACAGCTATTGGATTCTCTAATCTGTATCTCATCTGTGCAGTAATTATCTTAGTAGCTATTGGTCTATTTCATATGTATCATTCTAAGGTAAATAAAACAAAAATGAAAAACGAGATAGCATAAAAGGCAACGTCAAAGTAATTCTAATTAAGGAATAAACGTACAACTAAATAATGGAGTACAACTAAACCACTCTGGAAAATATACATCGCTTTTACCTGGCGCCTACGTATATTTCCAGAGACATCATCCATTCTTACAATGGATTGTTTTTATTATGTCCCAATTCCTCTTGTTGATTAGCTTATTCCAATCATAACCGCAATCACTAATGCAACTGCAGCAATAGATAGCCAGATTAATATTAGCTTCCAAACAAACTTGACCCATCTTTCATACGGGATTCCCGCTACTGCTAAGTACCCCATTAACGCGGCAGAAGTAGGGATTATAGAATTACTTATCGCATCACCGTATTGATAGGCGAGTACAGCTACCTGCCTTTCAATACCCAATATATCTGATAGTGGAACCATCAAAGGCATAGTTGTTGCAGCCTGACCACTACCAGAAGGAATAAAGAAATTAAGAATAATTTGCACCACATACATTCCAAGGACATTCAGTGTATCTGGCAGATTAGAAATGGCGTTAGATAATGCATATATAATTGTGACTCCATTTTCCATCACTACAAGAATGGTTCTTGCAAAACCTACGATTAATGCACCAAATGCAACAACTTTCATCCCATCAACAAAGGAAGCAAAGGTTTTATTAATGCCCAATCCACCAATAATCCCAGAGAATAAACCAAAAATGATAAATGATGCAGCTAGTTCTGTTAAAAACCATCCCCAATTAAATACGCCATACATATTGATGAATACACCGACTCCAAGCGCGAGTAAAACTAAACCGTGGCGGAAGTTGAACATAGCTATTTTATTTTGCTCCGTTGCAGTATCGTATTGCTTTGTCTGTATATCAATGTCATACATTACAGATATCCGTTGATCAAGCTTAACCCTTCTCGCATAACGCATTACATACCAAATTGCAATGGATAATATAAATAAATATACAACGAACCGAAAGAGGAATCCTGAGAAAATTTGCACTTCTGCAATTCCTTGTGCTACTCCTACTGTAAACGGGTTCATCATACCACCGATAAATCCACTAGCAGCACCAAGCGTAATCATTGCTGTCCCCACAATTGTGTCATATCCAAGTGCACGCGCAATTGCTATCCCAATTGGAACAAATATGATACTTTCTTCAGACATTCCTGTGGTGAATCCTAAAATCGAAAATATAAGCATAATGACTGGAATAAGAAGCCTTTCCCTGCCTTCCATCCTATAAACTAATTTATTAATGCCCGAATCAATTGCTCCAGTAGCTCTGATACAGCCAAACGCTCCACCTACAAGAAAGATATAAAAGATAATTTGAGCACCTTTTTCCATTCCTTGTGGAATTGCGGTAAACACTTCAAAAAAGGTGATAGGGGTTTGCTCTACCCGTTGATAACTATCTTCTACTACAACTTCTCTCCCGCCTACTTCACCTCGTTCATATTGTCCAGCAGGAATGAGATACGTAGCAACTGCAGCCATAATAATAATTGAAAATATGATTGCATACGTGTGAGGAATCCTCCATTTCTTCTTCATATCAAATGATCACCTCTTCAAACGCTTTACTTAAATGAAATAGCGTGTCTTCTTTGATATGTATACCTAAACCAGGTCGATCTGTCATATTCACTTTAGGAAGTGAATAAGTTAAATCTCCAATATCTGTTGTGAACTTTGTCGGACCTGAAAGCTCAGTTGAAATAATATTTTCCTTTGCTAGAGCTACATGAAAGCCTGCAGAAGATGCGATACTTGATTCGACCATCGAACCTATTTGGCATTTTATTCCAAACAATGACGCCTGTGTAGCAAGCTGATAAGCCGGATAGATACCTCCACATTTCATTAGCTTAATATTGATATAATCCACTGAACGATGCTCTATCAAGGTTCTTAAGTCTTGCGGTGACACCATACTTTCGTCTGCCATTAAAGGCGTATTAGAGCTTTCTTTTAATGATCGAAATAAGGATACATCCATTGCCTTAATAGGCTGTTCTATCCACGTTACTCGAAATTCAGATAAGCGCTCAATCATCTGTTTAGCTACTTGAATACTACCCCATCCTTGATTAACATCGATACGAATTAATATATTAGGACCTACCGCCTCACGTACGGCTCGCACTCGCTCTATATCTGCTTCAAAATCAACACCTAATTTCATTTTAATTTCATGATATCCATCTCGTATTGCTTCCTTGGCTTGTTTAGCAAGTACATTCGGTTCTAGGATACTAAGCACCATAGGTATGGTCGGGTCCTCATGCTTTCTTCCACCTAATAGCGAATAGATTGGTAGATTACTATATTTCCCTAATAAGTCATAGCAGGCAATATCCAAGGCTGCCTTAGCAGCCCCATTTCCAACTAACTCGCCATCCATTGTGGTATGTAACTGTTGTATATTCCTAGGATCTTTACCTAATATAGCTGGAATTAGTTGATACTTTAGAGCTGCCAATACACTGTGCACGGACTCCCCTGTTACATGTTCGTCTGGCAAGCTTTCACCATATCCAACCAGACCATTGTCTGTATACACTTTTACAATAATTGCTGGCATGACATCGTATCTTGCATACGAAATAATAAAAGGTTCTTTTAATGGTAACTCTATTTTATGAATATCTACTTTTGTAATTTTCATCGTTTATCCTCCAAGCTTATAACGTCGTTAATATGTCGTTAAATATAAAAATAAAGGAATTTTTATTACTTGTCAAATTTTCCGAAAATTTATAACGGATTAGTTTTCAACTAAACCCGTTTCCTTATCTCTATTTCTAGCTCCTCGGAAACCTTGTAAACATTGCGCGGTCTACCCTTTTTAAGCCCTTGCTCTTGTCCAATGATTTCTACTAACCCAGCTTCATACAAGCGTTTAACAAATCGTTCTGAAGTGCGAATGGACACTTGTGAAAATATTGCTAATTCACGAACTGAAAAGAATCCAAACTGATGTACCTTCAAAAAAGTAAAGAATCGTTGCATTGTCCTTAAATTTGTATTCGTTTTATTAATAACATGATGTAACCACTGATCTGTTGTTCTAATCTTTTCACGGCGAGTTTCTCCAAAAACCGGGCCGATAAGTTCTTTGTTATCAGTGACTACATAACCATTGCTCCCCATACCATTAATAGCAGTTTGTAATGCTAACAATGCATTTTCTTCCGCTTCAAAAAGCTGCTTTCCATAACCAACACCAAAAGCAAAGCTTTGTTCCAAGTCTGACTCAAGCTGCGTTATCCACTCAAGATTAGACCTAGTTAATAGAAAATCCTCAATGGTTCCTCTTGTCGTATAACAAATAAGCTTATCTTTTCTCTTTATCGAATATTCGATACCTGGTAAAGGTTTAATGGTATTCATTATGATTTCAAATTGCTTTAAAGTAAGAGGTGTCTTATCTTTAAGTGAAATATATAATATAGATAGCATCCCGTCTTGTAATTGAGAAAATAGTACTCGTTTACTTGCTTCATATAGTATCTCCTCTATGTTTCTTTCCGTATCAACCATATAAATGACAGGTACATTCCTTTTTTTCAGTAAATCATAAACATAATGAATACTTGTAATTGCCATCTTTGTTTGCTTTTCTATGTACAATGTTTCATGAAACGCTGTTATCTCTTGAATTGATAGCTTTTTTTCTTGTGAATCATTATATATCCACTGATAATCATACACATGTAGTGGATTTAATTGAAATGTTATATCGTTTTGAATATCCAACAAAATGGATCGGTCAGGTAAATCAATCGATAATTCGGAAATACGTGCATTAAAATTAATCAGACACGTTAAGATAGAAGCAGCTATCATGTATTCATGAAAAGGTGTTATGATAAATGGTTTATTTTCACAGTTACGATCACGGTAATAAAAAGATACAATTCCAGAAAAACATATAATGTCTGTCTCCTTTGCAGCTTGACGGTGTAATTTACTTATCTCCGAAGGCTTGCCATATAGATAAGTTCTTACTTGAATAGTTGGATGTTGTCTCGCTATCGTTTTAACTGTTTTTACGGAGTGTTCAGATCCAATATATCCTATGGTTATCGCCATGTTTCAAGCTCCTCTCTAACAATATTGTAAATGATTAGGAAATATAAACCAATATTTGCTTTTCAGGATTATACGGAGAATACCCACATTATCTTAATTACAGAACAAAAGCGCAAGTGCCCGATTAGAAACGTAACAAAAGAAGCGAGACAGCGGAGATAAAGGAATCACGGTGTGCTTGCAAGCCGATGATGACTTAGATTAGGGCGTTTCGAAGTCGCCTCGTTTATGGTCGCTAGAGCTGGACGGTGGTTCAACATCCTCCTCTTTATCCACTTGGGCTAATTTTATAATTTCCTTGACTACAAAGAAGGAATCACCATGACAGAACTGTTGGTGATTCCTTGTATACCGTGTACCTATTAGGTTTGTTGGATAAACTCAACACATTTTTCAGCAATTAATTCTTTATCAAAATCCAATGTCGCAACATGATAACTATTCTCCAATAAAATGATAGAACGTTCCTTTGATGATATAGATCGATAGATTTCTTGTGAGTTTTCTGGTGGAACCACATGATCCACAGTCGAAGAAAAGATTAAGGTAGGTATCTCAATAGCCGGGAGCTGGTCTCTTACTTTTTCAGCTAATTTTTTGAGTTCGCCCATCGATTTTACTGGTGTTTGTTCATATGCTAACTCTTTAACGTTCTCTTTTTTAATATCAGAGCCTATCCCATCAACAAATCGCTTGTCAGTTTGCGATAATTTGTCATAATACTTATTCATATCTGGCATATGAGTAGCCGCATTTATTGGGATAATTCCTTTTATTTCTGGATGGTTTTCTGCGAGATATAGTGTCAATGTTCCTCCCATTGAAAGTCCAGTTACATAGACTTCGGTGCAGGTAGATTGTAATTTTTCTAGTCCTGCTTCTACCGTTTGAACCCAATCGTGATACGTCGTTTTTTCCATATCTTCTGGAGTTGTACCATGACCAATTAAACGAGGACCAAAAACTGTAAATCCTGCCTCAGCTAGTTTTTCACCTAGAAATCGCATGCTTTGAGTAGAACCAGTAAACCCATGAATTACCAATACTCCTGTCTGATTACCAGCGAAATAAAATTCTTCAGCACCTCTTAAAACGTCATTATTTTCTAACATCTTATGACCTCCTTTAATAAACAGTGGGGATTTTATATATCCCTCACTAATTGTTAGTACCACATGGGTATGACCTAAATGCCTTTGAACCAATCGGACATTTACTGGCAGTTGATCTCCCTCTTATCCATACTGGCTTCACTTTATGTGATAATTGTTTGATTATCTGTGGGAGCAAGCACTTATGAAATTGAATGACTATAGTAAATTATACCATATTAGAAGCTAGAAACTTATTCTATGTTTCTAGCTACTATGATTTTTGAACAAAAGCGCAAGTGCCCGATTAGAAACGTAACAAAAGAAGCGAGACAACGGAGATAAAGGAATCACGGTGTGCTTGCAAGCCGATGATGACTTAGATTAGGGAGATTCGTGAAGTCCTCGTTTCAGGGCGCTGGAGCTGGACGCGGCTCAACACACCCATATTTATCCACATAGGCAAATTTTATTAAGAAAAACCGGGCAAAAACCAGCCCGGTCCTTTCCTGTTTGCCATAGCTAGAGCACATCCGATAGTT
>NZ_BAAACY010000131.1:0-24033 GCF_039521925.1 Virgibacillus salarius
AAGTAAAAAAAGTGATACGCCCTAAATTGGCGTACCACTTTTTTCAGTTACTGGGTTTTGTCCCAGCCCCAAAATCTTGTCGATTATCTTCACGTTCAGCAACTAACCATTTATTATTTCAACTAAAATTTTCGTTCCGTCGACTTGAACTACTTTTACTTTTGTATCTTTACTAATCCACTGACCATTTGACACAGCACTATAGTCCTTTTGTTCAATGCGAATCGTTCCTACCGGTCGTAAATCATTTAGTGTTACTCCCACTTTATTTAAAAGTTGTTCATAGCTTTGATTCATGGAATTATAGCCTGCTTCCTTCGTAAGCTGATCTGTTAAGGTTAATTTATTCCACATATCTCTTCTTTTAAATACCTTTAAGAAAAAGAATGAAGCTCCGCCACCTAGCAGTACACCAAGCACAGCATATAAACCAGAAGCTAAATTAGGCGCAGGCAACGCTACTGCTGTTAACATACAAGCTAATCCAATCGTAGCAAGTGTTCCATCATTTAATAATTTTCCATCAATAATGATAAGTAATAATCCTACAAAATAAATAATAAGCATAATAATGAACGAGCCTGTTTCAACATAGGCACCAAAATATACCGTAATAAAACCTATACCTAATAACGCAAAAATTCCACGCATATTAACAAGCACTTCGCCAATTAAAAACAAGGTAGCAAAACCAGTAATAATGATTCCAATCCATTCCAAATCAAAAACACTCAAAAAAACTCCCCCTCTCTCCTATAGTACGTATATACGTAAAACAGCAATGATTTGTTTCATAATAAGGAGTAGATCTGATGAATTTCCTAAAAAAAGCAGCCATTTGGTTTATTATTTTCTTGTTTCTTTCAAGCGTTTATAAGGATATTTCAAATGTACAGACAACACCGTTCCAAGAAAAAGAATCTGAAGTGTTACATACAGATTACCATGTCACACCGATAAAAGTCCAAACAGGGGATACTGTTCTAAGTATAGTTGAAGAAATAAATAAACATCAGTTAAATAGGTTGAATATTGAAAAAGTTTTAATTGATTTTCAAGTTATTAATCCAAAGACAGATCCATATCAACTTGAAATTGGGAATTTTTATTACTTTCCCATTTACGATTAAAACATAATAAAAGTCAAGGAGCCGAAATAACGCTTTTCTCTTCTAGAGAATCTCCTGTGCTTTTTTGCAAGTCTTTCCTGTCAATATTACGAATGCAACTAGTACGTTTTTCTGAATAAGCGACAATAACTCACCCTTGCTTGCGTTTCGAACAATTTACTCCAATCTCCTACTATAAAATACAGCGGATAAGAAGAGCTATATTCTAAATAAAGATGGGCTGCCGAGATACTTTCTCGACAGCCTGAAAGGGCTGAGATAGCCCTTTGTCTACACAAACGGTAATACAAAAAGGGTAATTAAGATAGAGATTGCCCCACCTGCAATGGCAATATTCCCTAATGTATCCGCTCCACGACTTCTCGACATGAACCCGAGAATGATACCGGCAGCGCCAAAAATTACCGGCCAAATAAAGAACGAAATAACGGATAATGCGATCCCAACCCAACCGAATGTTGAATTTATATCCGTATCATTATCTGTAACATCTGGATCGTAATCATCTGCAGTCATTTCTGCAGCAAATTCTTCGTCTCTAGAACTGTCAGGTTCAATTCCAACGAAATCTTCATTTTTTCTCTGCTCACCATAATTCGGAGCTCTTTCTACATCCTTCATTCCATTATTTGGATACTGATCCATAGTCCGAGACCTCCTTTTTCTAAATAATGAGGTGCATCTTTAGGATATGGAATTTCACATAAATTAATGGTGTTATTTAATGGAAGGGAGAATTTATGGGAGACAAGTTGATTTTTTTATTTTTGCGCATACAGTAAAAGAGTATATAAAAAGGGGAGTATTTTTAAAATGTCCAATTTTATAAAAGAAATGATTCGTAGGAAGTTAGCACAATTAACAGCTCCGGAATTACTTCATTATAGTAATCAATATGGTTTTTCATTATCAAATAATGAAGCTCAGCAAATTATTACGTATTTGAAGAAAAATAATGTAGATCCATTTTCTTCACATGGAAGAGAAAAGATGCTTCGAGATCTAGCTCTTATTACGGATCAAGCAACTGCAAAAAAAGCCCAAAAGTTATTTAATGAATTAATTAAATCTTACGGGCTCGGTCATTTATTTGAGTAAGGAATAATACTTTCGTACTATTCCTTACTCTTTTACTTTTTCTGCAAACACGCTAATGGCTTCATTTATAACAACAACTTCAAGATTGGAGGAGCTTGTCTTTTAATCCTTCATCAAATTTACCCGCTCTTATCATGTCAATTTCAAATTTGTATGGTGCTTTCTTATTCTTTTTATCTTCACCCACATATGGAGTCTCTAAAATTTTTGGTAATTGTTCTAATTGGGGGTGTTTAATGACATGCAACAATGCATCGAAACCGATATGTCCGAAGCCAATGTTTTCATGACGGTCTTTATGAGCTCCTACTGGATTTTTACTGTCATTTACATGTACTACCTTTATTCGGTCAATTCCAATAATCTTATCAAACTCGTTTAGAACACCATCAAAATCATGAACAACATCGTAACCACCATCATGAATATGACATGTATCCATGCATATTGAAAGCTTCTCATTATGGGTAACACCATCAATTATTTTGGCTAATTCATCAAATGTTCTCCCAACTTCCGAACCTTTTCCTGCCATAGTTTCCAAAGCTATTTGTACCTCTTGATTGTTGTTAAGTACTTCGTTCAACCCTTTAATGATTTGTTTAATTCCCACCTCTGCACCTGCACCAACATGTGCACCTGGATGTAATACTATCTGTTTGGCTCCTAACGCTTCTGTTCGCTCCATTTCATTCCTAAGGAAATTCACGCCTAAATCAAACGTTTCATTCTTGACAGAATTTCCAATATTGATGATGTATGGAGCATGTACTACAATATCTTTCATACCATGATGATCCATATGGTCTTTACCCGCAGCAATATTTAATTCCTCAATTGGTTTCCTTCGCGTATTTTGAGGAGCACCGGTATAAATCATAAACGTATTAGCACCATAGGAGGCAGCTTCTTCAGAAGAGCCTAATAACATTTTCTTACCACTCATCGATACGTGTGATCCTATTTTCAACATCCCTTACACCTCTTTACAAAATCCTACTTTTTATATTTCTTCTTAGTCAATTGTTTTTTAATGGTTTCTTGTTGCTTTTTCATTTTTTTCTTATAGCCCGGTTTGACTTTCTTCGACTTTTTAACTCTTCTCCATGCTTGCTTATCTACTTCCGTTGAACTTTTGGTTCGTAACGAACGTTGATTCCAAGACTTCGCTTCATGCCATTCACCATCTCGAACATCCATGTACGTAAAGGGTAGGCCCTTCTGTTCTAATTTATCGATAAGTTTGAGATCTTCTTCTGTATAAATACTGATTGCAGTTCCTTCCAATCCTGCTCTTGCTGTTCTTCCAACCCGATGAACATAAAATTCTTCTTCTTTAGGTAGCTGTGCATTGATAACATGACTAACTCCTTTTATGTCAATCCCTCTTGAAGCCAGATCCGTAGCGACAATATACTGATATCTTAGATTTTGAATTTCCTTTAATACACGCTTTCTCTCCCTTGGAGGTAGACCACCATGAATAAGCCCGACAGCCAAGCCTTTTTCTTGTAGTGCCGCAGCTAAGTCATTTGCTTTTTCTTTTCCATTCGTAAATATAATTGCCAAATACGGATGGATGGTTTTAGAAATTTCATGGATAATCGATGCTTCGTCCCGATGCTTCAAATAAATTAATCGATGCTCCATGGTTTCTGGGGAAAAATCATCCTCAATTTTCACATACACTGGATTATCCAAATACTTTTTGAAAAAATGCTGTAATCGTTGAGGAATAGTCGCAGAAAAGACCAGTAACTGGATCCTTGGATGGCATCGGATTAATAGCTGGTCTACTTCATGAATAAATCCTAAATCAAGCATCAGATCTGCTTCATCAATAACAAAGGATGTTGCTGAATAGATGGAAAGAGCCTCTTCTTTTACCAGATCAAGAATTCGGCCAGGTGTCCCGACTACAATATGAGGTGGTTCTTTCAATTTTTCCATCATTTTTTGCTTATCCGTACCACCTACAAGCAGCTTAGCTGTCCATACATTTTCCTTCTCTGCATAATGAATTATCTTCCTTACTTCTTCATAAAGCTGTGTAGCCAATTCTCTAGTAGGCGCAGTAATTACCATCTGCACCTCCTTTTTCTCTTCCTGCAACCCATTTAGTAATGGAAGTAAAAAAGCGTGCGACTTTCCTGAGCCAGTACGCGATTGTCCAACCACACTATTTCCTTGAAGCACTTTAGGAATAACCTGTTGTTGAATTTCCGTAGGGACTTTAAACTTTAATTTATTAATAACCTGTTCCATAATTGGACTAAATTTAAATTCTTGAAATTGTTTGCTCATTTCTAACGTACTCCTTTAACCATTCCAAATTTAGATAAACTGAAATGGGTCTGTATTCGTGTTGGATAGAATAATATTAACGTCATGCAGTTTTTCCTCTAGGTACGCTTTTACAGATTGCTTCATGACTTTTTCCATATAATGTCCTGGATCAATCACTGCTAAGCCCATTTGCCATGCATCCTGCGCAGTATGAAAAGTCATATCACCAGTGATATAAACATCAGCTCCTTTTTTCTTGGCTTGATGAATGTATTTTTCACCACTACCTCCAAGCACTGCCACTGTCTTTACTGGTTTTGATAAATCTCCAGTTACTCGGAGCTGAGATACCTCTAATTTTACTTTTATCATCTTACAAAATTCCTCTAACGTCATCGTACGATCTAATTCCCCAATACGACCAATACCAATCCTGTCACCCTCATTTTCTAATGGAAAAATATCATAGGCTACTTCTTCATAAGGATGTGCCTTTTCCATTTCTTTTAAAACAGCTGACAATATCCCTTCTGGAACAATCGTTTCTAGTTTTACTTCGTCAACATATTCTAGTTTCCCTTTTGTACCAATGAATGGATTTGTTCCGTCTAAAGGCTTGAACGTTCCTTGTCCTTGTGTTTTAAATGTACAGTGGCTATACTCGCCGATATGTCCAGCACCAGCTTCTGAAATAGCTTCTCTAACTTGTTCTTCATGTGTATTGGGTACATAAATAGCGAGTTTAAGTAATTTTTTGGCTTTTTCATCAAGTAGTACCCTACGCGATTGTAAATCAAGCACACTGCATAACGTATCATTAACTCCACCGCTGGCAACGTCTAAATTTGTATGTGCAGCGTAAACGGTAATATCATATTTAATTAGTTTTTGTAAGATACGTCCAGAAGGGGAATCGTAGTTAACTTGTTTTAACGGCTTAAATAATAAAGGATGATGCGCAATAATTAAATTGACATCCTTTTCTATCGCTTCATCTACAACGCGCTCTAGCACGTCTAATGTTATCATTATTTTTTTTACTGGTTTATTCGCAGATCCTATCTGTAGGCCAACATTATCCCACTCATAAGCTAAAGACTTAGGTGCTAGATCTTCTATTATTTTAAAAACATCATTCATCATGATCTGTTGTTTCATTAGTGACCTCCTCCATCCAGTCTTTTTCTTTTTCAAACAAACTAATTTTTTTACGATTATTACTATCTTTAGCTAACTTCATTTGTTTAATAATCCGTTCTAGCTTATTTGCCTCAAACCTCCATTTTCGATAAAATGCTTCCGGTTTCTTCTGCAAAAGAATTGGTCCAAATAAAAGCTGCTTTGTATCCAGTTTATCATGTATCGAAGTATCATTCGATGATCGGGTAGCAGATATAATTTCATAGAAATGATCATTTTCCTCGATTAAATCCTCATCGGCTATACCATAACCATTGTTTATTAGCCATTCTCTAACTGAGCGTGCATCCACATTTGGTTGTGCAATGATTTGCTCAGTATATTCAAGTTTTGCTTTTCCTTCATTTAAAATAGTTGTTATTAATGTTCCACCCATCCCAGCTATTACAATCTGCTTTGCTTCTTTTGCTTCTAATACTTCCAAGCCATTGCCTAGACGTACATCCACCCTATCACCAAGTTCAAAGTGTCTAACCGTATCTTTCGCACTTTGAAAGGGGCCTTCGTTTACCTCGCCAGCTATTGCTTTGGCTGTTTTATCTTTTTGACATACAAAGCACGGTAAATAAGCGTGATCTGAACCGATATCTGCAAAGTATGCACGCTTTGGAAGAAACGAGGCTACTCGTTTTAATCGTTTCGATATATTAAACTGCGTCATCGTATCGCCACTTTCATTCGTTTTATCGGTTAAAAAGAAAAGCTTTCTGTTTAACAGCAGAAAGCTTCGCTTTTTACGTATATCATTGTTTTTCTATTACTTTTTCTCAGCCAGCCACTTTGCTAAAACCTCTGCTTCAGCATCTGTAGCCATTCCAGGAGGCATTTGTCCCTGACCATTTTTTATCACATTTTGTATTTCCTCTTGTGACAATTCACTTCCAACTTTAGTCAGATCAGGCCCCATTCCACCTGATAAATCGGCACCGTGACAGCTAGCACAGTTTGTTTCAAAAATAGCTTCAGGATCATCAGTAGTTTCGCCCTCTTGTGCCTCTTCAGCTTGTTCTCCGCCGCCTTCTTCGGCTTGTTGAATGTCTTTACGTTGATCTAATCCAATAAATGCAATAACTATTACGGCAAGTATCCCGACAAGAGCAATTAGTGCATATGGGATAACCGGGTTTCTTTTCATTGCGTTTCCTCCTTATGTAATCCCCATAATTCTTATTCGCTGTAAAAGACTATATTTATTTTACTTGAAAAAGCGATTTCTTTAAAGAGTTTAGGTGTGAAAATTTTATAAAACTATATAAATACATGTAAATACTAGAGCTAAAATACCAGTAATAAGTAAATAATTTATCTTTTTATAGAAACCTATTACAACCCAAAACAGGAAATTTATAAAAACGATAATTATCAATCCGAAATCATGCAGGTAAGCTTTACTAACTAAAACAGATATAAATAATGCTATCAAGAGACTATTCATTAAGGCTAAATGATACTTTAACGTCCATTTAGGTTTCAAGTAAACGTACATCCAAATAGAATAACCCAAAAAAAGAATTAACATACTCAGTTGCAAAATAATTTGAAATTGCGTAAAATAAATAACAAGCAATGAAAACGGTATCATCATCGACAGAAGTAATGTTTGAATGGTATCGATAAATCGATTTTGGCCTATAACTGAAGGCTCTATTTGCTCGTCACCATTTGAATATAGTGCTAACAGAAAGTCGCAATAAACGACTGGCAGCATTTTATGCTGCTTCCAATAATGAATTTCATCCATAATAATTTGTTTTCGTTCTTCCAAAATCGGTCACTCCGATATCGACATCACTATATTAGTCTTGTAGTACTTGAATAGGAAAAGTCATTGGACAACATTGTTGTCCAATGACAAAACATTTATTAATCAAGAAAGTCCTTTAATCGTTTGCTTCTACTCGGATGTCTTAACTTACGAAGTGCCTTAGCTTCTATTTGACGAATTCTTTCCCGTGTCACACCAAACACTTTTCCAACTTCTTCTAAGGTTCTTGTTCGCCCATCATCTAGACCGAAGCGCAAACGTAGCACATTTTCTTCACGATCTGTCAGTGTATCTAAAACATCCTCTAATTGTTCCTTTAAAAGTTCATATGCAGCATGATCTGAAGGAGAGACAGCCTCTTGGTCTTCAATGAAATCCCCTAAATGGGAATCATCTTCTTCACCTATAGGTGTTTCCAACGAAACAGGCTCTTGCGCGATTTTTAATATATCACGTACCTTGTCAGGAGAAAGCTCCATTTCTTCTCCAATTTCTTCTGGTGTGGGCTCTCTACCTAAATCTTGAAGCAATTGTCTTTGTACGCGAATCAATTTATTAATTGTCTCTACCATATGAACTGGTATTCGAATTGTTCTTGCTTGATCCGCAATTGCACGAGTTATTGCTTGACGAATCCACCAAGTAGCATACGTACTAAATTTAAAACCTTTTCGGTAATCAAATTTTTCGACTGCTTTAATTAATCCCATGTTACCTTCTTGGATTAGATCGAGAAATAGCATTCCTCTTCCTACATACCGTTTCGCAATACTTACGACTAGTCGAAGGTTTGCTTCAGCAAGTCTTCGCTTAGCCTCCTCATCACCTTTCTCAATACGAGTAGCAAGATCGATTTCTTCTGCTGCAGATAATAAATCAACTCGACCTATTTCTTTAAGGTACATACGAACAGGGTCATTTATTTTGATACCAAGCGGGACACTTAGATCATTTAAATTAAATTCTTCTTCTTTTGCAATTTGTTGCATATTAGGATCTTCTTCCGATTCTCCAATTACCTCGACACCTTGTTCTCCTAGGTACTCATAAAATTCATCCATTTGGTCTGATTCTATAACAAAATTAGATAGACGATCAGCTATCTCTTCGTAAGCAAGTACACCGCGCTTTTTACCCATTTCTAACAGCTGATCTTTAGCTTGTTCTAATGTTAGTTCAGGTTCATTTTCTTTTGTTTGTGAAGGCTTGTTATCGGCCATGAGTCCCCCTCCTTCCAGACTACGTAAATTCAATTCATATTTTTTGACTGCTTATTTATTTCAATAATCTGCATTGCTATTTGTGCAGCTTTTATTGGATCCTGTTGTTGTTCTGCTCGCTTTTGTTGATCTTTAAGCGTTTTTATCGCATCCATATCACTTTTTTTTGTTTGTATTATTCGAATGTAATCATTTATTTCCTTATCACTAATATCATCCTGTAACGGGATCATAGCTATTTCAGTAATCTCTTGCTGAAGCTTTGGTTCAGTGATTTTCTCTAAAAACAAGCTAACATCTGGGTCATTTCCTTCTTCGTAAAAAGCATATAAATAAGTAGCGATAATCTTATGGGAATCTATATTAAAGCCTGCTCCTATTTCTGTTTGAACCTTATCAGTTATGACGACATCTTGGAGCATATATGATAGAAGATGTCTTTCTGCATTATGGAAAGCTGGTAATAATTTGGATTTCCGAACATTCCATTCTCTACTACTAGTAGTATATCTGTTCTTCTGACGATTATCCTTATTTGACCCAAACTTTTCTCGGTAGCCTGAAATTTCATTTGACAGGGTATCCATCGATATATTATATTCATTACTTAACTCTTTTAGATAATATTCCCGTTCAATTGAGCTATCAATCATAGCAAGTTGTTTTAATACTTCTTCTATATAATGAAGTCGATCTCCTTCATTATTCATATTATAATCTTTCATTAAATACCGCATATAAAAGCTTATAAAGGTATCACTTGCTTTAATAACCTCATTTTCAAATTTTTCTCCACCATACTTCTCAATAAAATTGTCAGGGTCCATATTATGTTGTAGATGTGCTATTTTTACTTCACAACCGACATCGCGTAATAAAACGGCTGCTTTATAAGCAGCATCTAACCCTGCACGATCCCCATCATAACAAATAACAACTGTATCTACATAGCGGTTCAAAAGTTTTGCTTGATACTCCGTCAATGCTGTACCAAGTGTAGCTATTACATTTTTGATACCCGCCTGATATGCAGCAATTATGTCCATTTGCCCTTCAAATAAAATGGCTGCATTTTTTTTTCGAATATGCTTTTTGGCTAAGTCAAAATTATAAAGAATCTTCCCTTTATGAAATAATTCACTTTCAGGGCTATTCATATACTTAGGCTTCTGATCTCCAAGAGCTCGACCACCAAAAGCAACCGTCTTCCCTAAATGATTCCGGATTGGAAAAATAACTCTTCCTCTAAAACGGTCACTTACTTGATTGTCATCCTGTTGGGTAATTAAACCAGCTTTGACCAGTAACTGCTGATGATATCCTTTTTTATGAAGGAATTCAGCTGTAAAATTCTTTACATTAGGAGCAAATCCAAGTTGAAATTCATCAATAGCCTCATCATTGACACCCCGATTCTTTAAATAGCTATAGCCTTCCTTACCATCTTTTGTAAATCGCAACAAATGATGATAAAGCTTAGTTAACCATTCGTGTGCAGATAGTATATCTTGGGTCTCTTGTGACAAAGTGCTTACTGATTTGTTTGTTTCTGGTAATTGAATTCCACTTCTATCCGCCAAAAATTGTAATGCTTCATAAAATGAATAGTTTTCCATTTCCATTAGAAATGTTATCACATTGCCACCTTTTCCACATCCAAAACAGTGGAAAATTTGCTTTTCCTGTGTAACAGAAAAGGAAGGTGTTTTCTCTCCATGAAACGGACAAAGACCAAAATAGTTTCTACCTTGTTTTTTTAATTGAATATATTCCCCGATAATGTCTACAATATCATTTGCTTTACGAATTTCTTCAATTACATGTTCAGGAATTTGATTGGACATAAAATCACCATGCTAAGTTAATATTCGTCTTTCATTAAAAAAATCCTTCATTTTTCGACAATATTTTTTTGAAATACCGAAAAAAATTCCTTCTTTTTATAAAAATAATCTGTGAAGGATATCTAAAAGCTGATTTACTTCATTTATATAAAAAGCAGGTCACAAAAATTCAAAAAGCAAAGACATTCATTCAATAACACAAGCTCACAGTATACATACTTCTACATTTGTCACTTAAATTCCTTCTTAAAATGTAAGGTTTATTAAATAACAATGATAGAAATATATCTTCTGTATGCTATATCATTACACAAAGAGACATTATAATATACTTTCACAAAAAATGCTATCAAATCGTCTCTAGTTTTATATTATTCCCAGTAGTTTTTCTTCCTAACCGTGAAAAAACATTCTACATATTCATATAGAATGTTTTTCTATTCGATTAGATTGGCCACTTACTAGTTTTGAATAATCTGCATGATACTATTAGCCGTTTCTTCTACGGCCTTGTTAGAAACATCAATTACATTACATCCAATCTTATTAACCACTTTATCAAAATAGTCTAATTCTTTATAAATCCGTTCCATATTTGCGTAAGTAGCTTGATCGCCAAGGCCTAATGCCTTTAATCTTTCTTTCCGGATTTCATTAAGTTTCTCAGGACTAATACGCAAACCAATACACTTAGCAGGATCGACATCAAACAACTCTTCAGGCGGATCCACCTCAGGAACAATGGGAACATTAGCCACTTTCAAGCGTTTGTGGGCTAGAAATTGAGAAAGTGGCGTTTTCGATGTCCGAGAAACACCGATTAGTATGATATCTGCACGTGATATTCCCCTGGTGTCACGACCATCATCATATTTCACAGCAAATTCAATGGCTTCTACACGTTTAAAGTAGTCTTCATCTAATTTATGGACTAATCCAGCTTCAAACCGGGGTGTTCGTTCAAATACTCTTTCCATTGCTTTTAACATCGGTCCCATAATATCGATTGCTTCTAAATTTAGTTGCTTTGATCGTTCATTTACATAGTTTCTTAGAATTGGATCGACAAGGGTGAAGCCAATTAGCCCATTATTTTCTTTAGCAATTTGAAGTACTTCATCAATTGTATCCTTATCTTCCACATATGGAATCCGTTGTATCTTATAATCCCCATTATTAAACTGACTTAAACCTGCTTTAATAACTAACTCAGCTGTTTCACCAACCGAATCAGATAGAACATAGACAATAGGCTGCATGCTCATTCATCTACTCCTTCCCACAAACGTAGCTAAATATGTTCATCTGTAATTAATTCTACGAAAGCCTTCGTAATAGTCGTCTTTGTTATTCTTCCTACCACCTCTAAACCGGAAGCCGTATCCTTTACAACCGGAATACCATCTATTTGCTTATTAATCAAATTTTGGGCTACATCTAAAAGTAAATCTTCTTTTCTGCACACCGTAATGTTTGGCATTCTTGTCATAATTATATGAACCGGTACGGCGTTTAAATCCTGTTTGCCAATACTTGCACGTAATAAATCTTTTCGCGATAATACTCCCGTTAAGCAAGCTTTATCATCAACTACAAAGAGTGTTCCAACATCCTCTAGAAACATAGTAGATATGGCATCGTATACCGATACACTTTCTTTCACAACAATCGGAACATGTTGATACTCATATACTTTAAATTTTTTAATTTGTTCCGTAAGTAGTTCACTTCCGGTCTTTCCTGTGAAAAAGTACCCAACACGAGGACGCGCATCAAGAAATCCTGCCATGGTCAAAATGGCCAAGTCTGGGCGTAGCGTTGCTCTAGTTAAATTTAATCGTTCAGCTATATTTTCACCCGTTATTGGACCATTCTCCTTGACAATTTCAATAATTTCTTCCTGCCTACTCGATAATTCCATCCCTTCACCACCTAAAAACCATGTGACTTATACTATTTCTTCATATTATAGACTAAAAATAGAGAAAAGAGAATTGTCTCGCACGCGTTTATGGATTAAAAGCTTTGTTTCCATTCTACTTTAGTTAAGTCCGCATATTTCTGTATAAGTGAAGCGATACTTGCTAATAGTGCTAAGCGATTATTACGAATCCTTTCATTATCATCCATTACCATATTATGATCAAAGAAATTGTGAATTGGTTCTGCTAGTTGACCTAATAACAATAAATCCCGTTCTGCATCACGTTCTGATTGTTGGTAAGACTGCTCTATCGAGCAAAATTCTTTATACAATGCCTTTTCCGATTCCGTATCAAATAAATTTGTATCTATATGATTAGAATTAGCTTTTTGAGCTAAGTTTAATACGCGTACAAGTGCTTCTTGAATCGTCTTAAACGAAGCGTCTAACCTTTTATTTGATAAGTTATGTGCCTTTGCTAATGCATACGTATACACACCTATTTCTTTGTGAAGTATCGCTTGAATTATATCTTGTTCAATAGATTCTTCTTTAAATAAATATGCTGCTCGATTCGTCAAGAAATCATGAAGGTTACTAAATGCTTTATCCTTATCCAATATTTGTATGTGTGATTGTTCCATCACTTCCAGTGCAAGATTTATTAATGTTTCCATAGGAATATTCCACTTATTAGCTTCTATAATACGTAAAATGCCCGTTGCTTGACGACGTAAGCCATATGGATCCTGTGAACCAGAAGGAATTAGTCCAACACCAATACAACCAGCCACCGTATCTAATTTATCGGCAATGCTAATAATCGAACCCTCTATAGTATTCGGTAATTCACCATTTGCCTGCTTAGGTAAGTAGTGTTCACGCACCGCTTGTGCTACAGTCCTAGTTTCACCAAAATATTGAGCGTACTTTTCACCAATTACCCCTTGTAATTCTGTAAACTCATTTACCATATTTGTTGAAAGGTCAAATTTACAGATCGATGCAGCTCGCAGAATATTTTCCTTTTCTTCTATGTGCAGTAGATCTGAAATATGGTTTGCTATTACGACAACACGTTTCACTTTGTCTGTAATTGTTCCTAGTTTTTCCTGAAAGACAACTCGATTTAATTTTTCATTATAAAAATCTATAGAATGCTTTAAATCCTCATTATAGAAGAACTCGGCATCGGACAAACGAGCACGTAGTACCTTCTCATTTCCTTTTATTACGGTATTTAATGCATCGTCATTTCCATTTCTAATCCCGACAAAGTAAGGAAGTAGCTCACCTGTATTTGATTTTACTGGAAAATAACGCTGATGCTCTTTCATGGAAGTAATTAATACTTCTTCTGGGAGTTTCAAAAATTGTTTTTCATAAGCGCCCAGAAAAGCTTGTGGGTATTCAACTAAATTACGCACCTCATCAAGTAATTGTTTATCCACCGGTATTTGAATACTATGACTTTTCTCTAACGTATGAATCCCCTCTAAAATTAAATCTTCACGCCGTTTTGGATTAACAATTACAAATTGATCCAATAACGTATCCTCATAGTTCAAAGGATTATTCAAATCAATTTTATCACCAAGAAACCGATGCCCGTAAGTTGTTTTACCACTTTTCACACCAGCAACCTCAAAAGGGATCACCGTGCCGCCAAGTAAAGCCACAAGCCAACGAATGGGACGCGCATATCTCATAGATTGTGTACCCCAACGCATGTTTTTCCCGAATGTAATGGATTCAACAATTTTGTGAAATTCAGGTAATAGTGTAATGGTTTGCTTACCTTCAATATGCTTTTCTACAAAAATATAGTTTGTACCGTTAATTTCTTTACTATAAATGTCGTCTACAGTTTTCCCCTGACCTTTTGTAAAGCCAATTGCAGCTTTTGACCAATTACCGTCTGCAGCTTTTGCAATCTTTTCAGCTGGTCCTTTTACTTCCTCTTCTATTGTTGTTTGCTCTTCCGCTATGCCTTTAATTAGTACAGCAAGACGTCTAGGAGTAGAATAGGAAACAACACTTTCAAATGTAATGCGTAATTCTTGTAGCCAGGATTCGGTTTTTTCTTTAAGCTGTAACTCTGCATCGTCAACAAACCGAGCCGGAAGTTCCTCCACACCTATTTCGAATAAAGCATTTTTTGCCATTTACTGTTCCTCCTTTTTCAGCATAGGAAAACCAAGTCTTTCTCTTTCTTCTACATATGCTTTTGCAATATTTCTAGCTAGATTACGGATTCTACCTATATAGCCAGTTCGCTCTGTTACAGAGATAACACCTTTTGCATCCAATAAATTAAATGTATGCGAGCATTTTAATACATAATCATATGCTGGAAAAACTAAGCCTTTTTCCATTGTCTCCTTTGCTTCCTTTTCATACTTAGTAAATAGATCAAATAACATTTCCGTATTAGATGCCTCAAAAGTATATTTAGAATGCTCATATTCTGGTTGATAAAAGATATCCCTTACAGTAACACCAGATGTCCATTCTAAATCGAACACATTTTCTTCATCTTGAATATAGGATGCTAACCGCTCTATACCATAGGTAAGCTCAACAGCCACTGGGTTTGCTTCTAAACCACCGATCTGTTGAAAATAAGTGAATTGAGTAATTTCCATGCCATCTAACCAAACTTCCCAACCCAATCCAGCTGCTCCAAGTGTTGGATTCTCCCAATTATCCTCCACGAAACGAATATCATGTTCTAGAGGATTAATTCCTAGTTTCTTTAAAGATTCAAGATATAGCTCTTGAACATTGTTTGGAGAAGGCTTCATGATTACTTGAAATTGATGATGCTGATAAAGTCGATTTGGGTTATCCCCATAACGACCGTCCGCAGGTCTTCTTGACGGTTCTACATAAGCAACATTCCATGGTTCAGGACCGAGACTACGCAGCAGTGTCATTGGCGACATGGTACCTGCACCTTTTTCAACATCATAAGCTTGCATAATAATACAGTTTTGTTCAGACCAATGCTTTTGTAATGTTAATATCATTTCCTGAATATTCATCTTCACATATCCTCCATCTTGATATTAGTTAAGTAAAAGACAAAATCCCCGTCCCTATGTCTTTTTTATTAGACATAGGGACGGGGATAGGCCGCGGTTCCACCCTATTTGCTCATCACGAAAATGAGCCACTTTATTATAATCGCTCAGAAGCGCCCTTCCAATTTGCTTTATGATCCAGCTTTCACTATTCTGGATTCGCTTTACATAAATACAAAAAGTACTCCTCTTCATCACAGCAATACTTATTATAATTTATGTACAAATAATACGCTACATTACTGGTTCATGTCAACTTATTTTAATAAATCAATCTGCTTCAAAAATTTCTTTGATTTGATATAATACCCTCCATAATAATCATAATATGCATCTAATAGTTGGCGCAATAATTGTTGATTTTCCTTTTTTACAGAAATATTTCCAACTCGCTGTAAATTAACCGTTGCGAATATACGTAATAGCTTTGCTAACAATTCCGATAATTGAATTGCCTCGCGGTCCATACTTCTACAATGGTGACATAATATCCCGCCCTCCGCAATCGAAAATACAAAAGGTGGTGTGTTACCACCACAATTACTGCAACGATCTAATGTAGGCGCAAAACCACCTTTACCGTAAAGCTTTAATTCATACATCATTGTTGGTATATTTACATCATCATTCTTTTCTATCCATTTCATTGTCTCAAAAAGCTGTTCAAAGATAAATGTATCAGGATCCTTGTCGTCTGATAATTTGTCTGTTAATTCCACAATATACGCAGCATATGCTGTTTTTATAATATCCTCACGTATCGATCGAAAAGAGTGTATGATTTCTCCTTGTTGAATCGTGCTCAACCCAGTTTGAATATAAACAAAAAACTCCGCATAAATGAATGGCTGCGTAACTGCAGCCATTCTACTTTTGGTTTTCTTTGCACCTCTCGCAATTGCAGAAAACTTCCCTATCTTTTTACTATATATCGTAACTATTTTATGTGTTTCCCCATAATCCTGTGTTTTTAAAACAAGTCCTTTTATTTTTTCCAACACGTAGCTTCACCTTTCTTACCTAACAAAGGGAATAGCTTGACCCTACGATTTTCTTCATAAAATTACTTTATAAATTGGTATCTAATGGAGTAACCGTTTGTTCATCATGCTGAGCTCGATCATCTGGATACTGTTCATTTTCCATCTCTTTCATTAATAAATAGGTTTCAATGTTTCCCGTTTGACTGAATACTTTCCACGTAAATTCGATCACAAGAAACCCCACCTTTCTTTAATGTTTGAAAATGTAACTTATTAATTAGAATGACCACTAAACTCAAAACAATTAGTATAAAAATTTACCATGTTTAATATTCATCACTTCGAAAACCGTATTCATGAAGCTGACTTTGTTTGTTTCGCCAATCTTTTTTAACCTTTACCCACAGCTCTAAATACACCTTAGATCCTAATAACGCTTCTATATCTTGTCGAGCCGATTTTCCGATATTTTTTAACATATTCCCTTGCTTGCCAATTAATATACCCTTTTGTGTCTTTCTTTCAGTCACAATTGTAGCCTGTATAAATATGGAGTCAGAATCTCTTTTCTCTATATTTTCTAACATAACGGCGATGGAATGTGGAACCTCTTCTCTGGTCAATTGTAATACTTTCTCTCTAATTAATTCGCCAATGATAAACCGTTCAGGATGATCTGTAACTTGATCTTCTGGATAATACTGTGGACCTTCAGGTAAATGCTCTTTCAATACGTTTAGCATATGATCAACATTGTTTCCTTGCAATGCTGAGATCGGAATAATTTCAGAAAAATCAAGCTTCTCCTTATATTGATCAATTAAAGGAAACAGGTCATCTGGATGAACAAGATCAATCTTATTTATGATCAAATATACTGGCCTTTTTATTTTCTGTAAACGATCTAGGATGTATTGATCACCTTTTCCATAGCCTTCACTCGCATTAATCATAAATAAGACAGCATCCACTTCATTTAACGTATTCTCTGCCGTTTGAACCATAAAATCTCCTAATCGATGTTTTGGTTTATGAATACCTGGTGTATCAATAAATATCATTTGTGCGTCTTGTTGTGTTAAAACTCCTTGGATCTTGTTTCTAGTAGTTTGTGGTTTATCACTCATAATGGCGATTTTTTGGCCTATTACCCTATTCATAAATGTGGATTTCCCTACATTTGGTCTACCAATAATTGCTATAAATCCAGATTTAAATTTATTCTCCATGCTGTTGCCTCCGCGACGTATTCAATATGTTTTATTCATATCATACTACAAATTGGCTCTAGTTTCATGTAATCGACAAAAGCTTTAAAAACTTTTGGTTGTTCTATATAATCCTGCATATCTCCAGACAAAATTTTTACCTTAACAGAAACGGAAGTCTGGATGAGCTATGAGAATGGAAACAAATAAAAAAAAGAGAGCCACGCGACTCTCTAAAATAATACTAATTTTGGTGCAAAAATAATCAATCCTATTCCTGCAGCTGTAATAGCAGAAATAAGAACGGCACCAGCAGCCATATCCTTTATTTGCTTAGCAATTGGATGGATATCGGGTTTCAGATAATCCATCATACTTTCCATTGCACTATTTATCAATTCAGCAGTTAACACCAAGCCTATAGCTAAAAGTATGAACATCCATTCGAACGAAGAAAGCCGACAAATAAAGCCTGCTACTATAACAAGAGATGCAGAAACGAGATGCAGTCGAAAATTGCGTTCATGCTTAATAACATGCATTATTCCGTTCCAGGCATAAGAGAAGCCTATCGATTTCTTATTATCTTTCAATTCCAAACTCACCTAGTATGAGATCTTGTTTGGCAAACATGTTTTTTTCATCCTGTTTAGTCATATGATCATAGCCTAACAGGTGAAGAAAGCCATGAACGGACAAGAAGCCTAATTCTCTTTCAAGGGAATGGTTATACTCATCAGCTTGCTCTCTTGCTTTGTCGATCGAAATAACAATATCACCAAGTAATAACGGAAGGTCCTCATCGATAATATCTATTTCGCCTTCTCCAGCCTCCTGCATGGCAAAAGATATTACATCTGTTGGTACATTTTTTTGCCGGTAATTACGATTTATTTCTTGAATTTCTTTATTACTTACAAAATTAATGGAAAGCTCCGCTTCTTGACTAACGCCTTCTTTTTTAGCTGCGTAGGTAATTAACCGCTGTATCATATCAATATAATCACTTGGAACAGAATTTGTCTGATCATGAAAATCAATATACATCTATTTTGCCTCCTTTACCGGATATTGAATACGAGAGTGAAAAATTCCTTTCAAGGTATTGCACGTTATACGTTGGATTGTATGAAGTTCCTTTAACGTAAGTGGACATTCATCAAGCTGACCATCTGTCATTTTATTATTTATTATAGACGCTACTATTTCTTCTATTTTTTCTTCTGTTGGCTCTTTTAATGAGCGAACTGCTGCTTCTACTGAATCACAAATACTAATAATTGCAGCTTCTTTTGTCTGTGGTTTTGGACCTGGATAACGAAACTGCTCTTCTGTTACCTGCTTCCCTGCATCTTTTGCTTTATAATAAAAGTATGTTAACAGGGATGTACCGTGATGTTGTTTCGCTATATCTATAATCTCCTTTGGTAAACGATGTTGTTTTAACATCTGTGCACCATCGTATGGATGACTAATGATGATCTCCGCGCTCTCCTCCGGTGCGATAACATCATGAGGATTTTTTATTGCCAATTGATTTTCAATAAAATAATGCGGGCGTACTGTCTTCCCAAGATCATGATAATATGCTCCAACTCTAGCTAGTAACCCATTAGCGCCAATTGCCTCGCACGCTGTTTCACTTAGATTAGCAACCATGATGGAATGATGATATGTTCCCGGTGCTTCCGTTAAAAGCTTCTTCAAAAGCGGATGATTGGGACTTGAAAGCTGTAATAGCTTTATGTCTGATAATATTCCCAATGATGTCTCAAAAAATGGTAATAAGCCCATCGTAAGAACTGCCGATAAAAAGGCAGATGCCGCAGCAAAAGACGATTGAATAAATATATCTGTTAAGACATATTTTTCAAATGATAGAAATATAAATAGTACTACAATCATTATATTTACAATACCCATCCCAATACCAGCTTTTAATATAGCTAGACGATCCTTGACATTCATAAGAAAAAAAACTGCTGCTAATTGAGATAGAAAGAAATATATACCAGCCTCTACATTTAAGGATCCAGGTATTTGGCTATTAAAAATAACACTACCTAATATCGCATACAATCCACTAAAAACAATGGCAGTACGTTCATGAATCAATTGTTTGAGTAGTAATGAACCTGTTGCAATTGGCATTACATAAAACAGCTGGTTCACTTGCGTCGTAAACATGCTAACAATTTTCATTAAAGCGATGACGATTACACTTATTAATAGTATCGAGATGATTTTACCTCGATCTAAACGATAGTTTTTCGCAACCCAATTCATTTCATGTACGACAATCGTACAAAGTAACAAAATTAATAACGCCAATCCAATGCCAGGGAATAAATTCCTCTCTTTATCAAGCACACCAACAAGTTTTAACTTCTCATATATTTCATTTGTTATAATTTGTTCCTCTCGAACAATAATTTCCCCTGCCCTAATAACTACTGGCTCTACGCTACTTGCCGCTTCCTTTCTAGCAGTAGATGTTTTATCTACATCAAAGAATGAGTTCTCAACAACAGCGAACTCACTTAATTTTGTTAAAACGTCTTTAAGATCCGCGTCTAACTCCGTATACTTTATATTCTGTTTTATGGATGTGATCGCGCTTTGCGTATTCTCCGTCCGAACTCCGTTATTCATTACCTTTGTTAATGACTCAACAAATAACTTTCTTCCCTTATTACGTTCTTCCTTAGGAATTTCTACTAATTGAGAAAGCGAATTATCACTTACTCGCTCTGTAATTTCAGGAGATAATATCTGTTTCAAGCGTTGAACTTTCTCCTGATTCGACAGTGGCTGCTTATGACTATCATCTTTACTATCTTCCTTTTTTGATTCTTCCTCAATCTTAGAAATTGCATCAAATATCTCATTTGTATAAGCAATGCGCTCTTTCGTAATTTCTTGATTAATATTATATCTATCTTCTACCGCTTGAACAGTCTCTCTTGTTTTACGTTCTGTCTCTTGTTCATTTTCAATAGTTACGGGTGAACGAATTGTTTCTTTAGCTCTACTAAATCTTTCAATATCATATGTTTCTGTATGTACGTTTTTAATCGTTAACGCAAAAATAAATAAACCTAATAAAATAGCTGCTATTATAATCATGAACCATTTATTGTATCGTATAATTAACCAGTTATCATCGAACTTAAAACGATTCTTAAACAAGTGCTTCCCCCTCCTTTAACTAGGAAAATACAGAAATAAGACCCAGTAAAGGGGTCTTACCTATCCAATCATTTACTTATCTTTTTCGTACGCATTGATAATTCGCTGAACTAATGGGTGTCTTACTACATCTGTCTGTTCTAAATATACAAACCCTATTCCTTTTACACCATTTAGCAGCTTACTAGCTGTAAATAATCCAGATTGAACACCTTTGGGCAAGTCAATTTGTGTAATATCTCCAGTGATTACCATTTTTGAACCAAATCCTAAGCGGGTTAAAAACATTTTCATTTGTTCAGGCGTCGTATTTTGAGCCTCGTCTAAAATAACAAAAGCATCATCCAATGTTCTTCCCCTCATATAGGCTAATGGAGCTATTTCAATAGTCTCGCGCTCAATCAGTCTAATTGTATGCTCAGCCCCCAATACATCATGCAAGGCATCATATAAAGGTCTTAAATATGGATCTACCTTCTCTTTTAAATCACCTGGTAAGAAGCCTAAGCTCTCTCCTGCTTCAACAGCAGGTCTAGTAAGAATAATCTTTTTCACCAATCCATTTTTTAAAGCATGAACTGCCATAACTACTGCTAAATAGGTTTTTCCTGTCCCTGCTGGCCCAATGCCGAAAACAAGATCATTTGCTTTAATGGCTGAAATGTAACTTCTCTGTCCCAAAGTTTTCACGCGAATAGCCTTGCCCTTCGCATTTTTAGTAATCTCATCTTCAAAGAGCGTTTCGAATTGATTCAACTTCCCTTTTTGTGCTAGATCTACAGCATAGACTACATCTCTTTCGGCTATTTTTAAGCCTTTACGTATAACCGATAACATGGTTAATAAAATGTCTTGAGCAAGGGAAACAGATTGTTGATCTCCAGAAACAAGAACCTGCTCTCCCCTTGTTACGATAGAAATATTAAGAAGTTCCTCCAACTGAATAAGAAATTTATCGTTAGTGCCAAATAATCCTAAAGCTTCATTTGGACTTGTTAGTTGTAAATCAATTTCTGTAAGGTTTTCTGGCATACTTAATCTCCTTGACGTAAAGGTTGTGTTTCGACAATATTCTCTTCTACACTCATATATAAGTTTAGTTTAACTTTACCACGCTCTACAGATTCATGCAAAACTTTTTCTGACAGTATTTGTGCCTCTGGTCCCAACTGTAATCTTAACTCTTCTTTAGCTTGTTTAATCCCTGTTTTAATGGCTTGGTTTTTCGTCCTTTCCTCTTTTTTATACGTTTTTTCGCTGATTAAAGTTTCAATCATTTTAACAGGTAACTCCCATTTTAAAAAACGAATCGGATTTTCTGTTATTTCACGTTGATCATACGTGTATTCAGGTGTTTTAAAACCCCAGATTGGTAATTGAAAGTTGCCAAAACCTAAATAAAACTTCTTCTCTTTATTTCCAGTAAGCTGCTCTGAACTTGCGTTTAATGGAACTGTCACTTTTACTTCATACCAAGTAGTTGCTGTGATTTCTCCATCAGCTGCGACATAATCGACCTTTTTCTCTTCCTTCTTTGCATCATCCTCTTCTGTACTTTTGTCACTCATCTTCCCAGAAACAAGAATATCCCCCGGATGGACATAGTCATTCACCTGCACTTTTGGTACACCACTTGACACATACATTTTCTTTATAATTCCTTTTTTCGAAGCAACTAGATTTCGAGGACCTGGGTTTTCTTCTTCTTTCACTACTACTTTTTCGACACCTTCTAAGAAAAAGGTTGTCCCTTTTTGGTTTATACCTACCCATAATAACTCAGGTACGTCATCTAATAATTGTTGTTGTATTTCTTTTGGCGAATCCAATGAAAATATCCACGTACCAGCATGTATTCCATATTGTTCTAATTGCTTACTGATCTTTTCCTCAATATCTTTTGGAACACCAGTTATCTTAACCTCCCAGAGAATATTGGAGAGAAATAGAATAAGTAACACACTACATATAAATCCTAGTAATAATTCTTTTTTACGTAAGAAACGTCGAATGAAGAATGGGTAACCTTTTCTATTCGTAAATCTAATTTTATAAACTGTTCTGCTTCTTAATTGTTTTACTTGTTTAATATCGCTTAACTTTATATTGCCCTCACATACATCACTTTCAGTCTTTCTTACATTCCAGACACGTATTCCAGAACTTGTACATTGTTGAAAGAAAAGTTCAGGCCTTTTACCAATAACTGAGATGGTAACATAACCAGTTACTACGGATTCTTGTATATGCTTCATGTCCTCCTCCTTTAATGATCTGAAATGAATTTAATATCTCGAATAGTTCCTTCTAGCAATATTTCCTCGGGTAGCATCATTTTTAGTACGAATGATGATCCCGTAATTTGAATATATCCTTTGTTTGCCTTTAATTTAAGTTCCGTATCAGAATATGTTGCCAATCCTTTATGGTTCTCAATGTATACATGTAGTTGACCAATAACTGTAATCCTAGGTAGTTCAAGTACTACATCTGAAGGAAGTGCAAAATATTTTGTTAACCACGGTAGGATACCTTGATGCCATTTCTTCACAATGCAGCCCCCTCTCTCATACATATTTATGAAAATAATCATTAGTTAAGAACAACTACATCATAAAATCCTCCGTTTATATCAGGTTGTCATGATAAAAGATCGCAACACACTAGAAAAACTGAGCAAAATTCGCTCAGTCCGTATCACTAAATGCTCAGATTTACGCTTCCTTTAGTAGCTATTATGGAATAATAGCTGCTGCTTGACCACCACTCCGGCTGCCCACTTCCCTTTCCGTGGGCGGCCTTCGCTATTATCAGGCTCTACAACGTTAACATGAAGTAACACAGCTGCTTTTATACTCACGGATAGCGATTTTCACTTTACCCATTGTAACAAAAGTCAACCTATTACTTATGACAAGAATTGTTGCACCTTCTCATAGCGGAGACGAATTACGTAGACTCCTGCGGGAATAGCGCGAGCCGAAAATCCACTTTGCAACGTGTTCTTCTTTGCAAAGTTAGTTGAGGCCGTGCCCCATAGCCGTCAAGTTAAGCAGGATATTTTAAAAACCATAAAGTTATTCGTTATTCTGACATTATAAAT
>NZ_BAAACY010000132.1:0-7766 GCF_039521925.1 Virgibacillus salarius
AAGTAAAAAAAGTGATACGCCCTAAATTGGCGTACCACTTTTTTCAGTTACTGGGTTTTGTCCCAGCCCCTTTTTAACGAGGCTGAGGCAAAACACACTTATTTACTCAAAATATGAATAATCATGTTATCAATAGGAGTATCATTCCAGCATCGTGAAATATACTCGCTTTCCGCGGGAACGGTCTCAGCTAACTTGGTAAGGAAAACGCTTTTTCTAGTGGATCTTCGGACTCGTGGTGTTACGGCCGGAGTCTCGCTTATTTCAGGTGCTAAATGAATGATTCTGATCAATACGAACGATAATTAATTTTCAACCAATCATTGTTCGTTTTTAATTGTTTCTTCATTCTTTTGTCTCAGCCTTTTTATAACTATAAAGGAGTGGATACATTGACAACAGCAGTAGAACGAATAGCACCTTTCAAAGGAGATCATGTAGGTAGCTTTCTAAGAACAGATCGTATCAAGCACGCGAGATCTCAATATGCTAAAGGAGAAATTAGTGAAAAACAACGAAGAGCAATTGAAGATGCAGAAATTATTAAGCTAGTAGAGAAACAAAAGGCAGCTGGGCTAATGGCTATAACCGATGGAGAACTTCGGCGTTCTTGGTGGCATTTCGACTTTTTAGAGAATTTAAATGGTGTTGAGGGATTTGAGCCAAATAATGGCTTGAAATTTGCTGGAATTGAGACAAAAAAGCATTCCATTCATGTTACTGGAAAGGTGGAGTTTAATAAAGAGCATCCATTTCTCGCAGATTTTAAGTTTCTGAATGAAGTGGTAGGGAACCGTCATGTTGCCAAACAGACGATCCCAAGTCCGAACATGTTACTCGTTCGTGCTGGATTTGATACAGATATTTATCAAACAATCGAAGACCTTGTTCCAGATGTGATTATGGCTTATCAACAAGCAATTCAGGCATTTTATGATGCAGGTTGTCGTTACCTTCAGTTAGATGACACATCATGGGCATCCTTTCTATCAGAAGAAGGGATTTCCTCACTGCAAGCAAAGGGCATGAATCCAGAAAAACTAAGGGATATTTGCAAACGTGTGATTAATGAATCGATTGCTGAAAGGCCTAAAGATTTACTTATCACCATGCATATTTGTCGAGGCAATTATCGTTCCCATTATTTCAGTACAGGTTCTTATGATGCTGTTTCTGAAACCATTTTCGCTGGGTTGAATGTGGACGGGCTTTTCCTTGAATTTGATGACGAGCGATCTGGAGGTTTCGAGCCTTTATCCTATGTGAACAGAGATGATCTTTGTGTAGTCTTAGGATTAGTTACTTCTAAGTTCCCAGAGCTGGAAGATAAAGATGTTATTAAGAAACGTATTGCTGAAGCTGCTAACTACCTTCCGTATGAACAGCTCTGTCTTAGTCCGCAATGCGGTTTCGCTTCTACAGAAGAAGGTAATCTGATAACAGAAGAAGAGCAATGGAATAAGGTTAGACATGTAGTAGATATCGCTAAGGATGTGTGGAAGTAAGAAAGCATATTAGTAGCCGCTTATATTAAACCATTTTGAATGAATGAAGATAAAGTAACTCCGAATTACCTTTCGAGCATATCAGTATATTCGGAATGTAGTTGGGTGCTTTATCATTCATTTTTTTAAATGGTGATGTTACCTAACGAAAGGAAGGGTGCTTTGACCCGTTAATATTAGCAAAGTAAACAGAACTAGCTAAAAAAACAGCACACTCTGCTTGTATGTGATTAAATCTATAGGCAGTGATTATCTGTATGTTCGGATTGACGATAGTTTCGTTCTATTCTATCATTAAAGAAGTTTATAGAACGTGTGACCACTAGCGGAAGGAGAGAATTGCAATAAATCTTAATAATATAGGTAAGAAAATTAAGCAAATGCGCTTGCGTATGAAAAAAACACAACAGCAGGTAGCGGAAGCATGTGGAATCTCCAAAAGCCTTTTATCTAAAATTGAAAATGGACAGACAGCTTCAGCAATTGCCACTTTATCCAAAATTAGTGAAGAATTAGAAGTACCACTAACCTGGATTTTGGATGATCATGATGATCGAGATCTTGTTTTACTCCCTCATACAGAACGGCAATTTAAAGTAGGTGATGAGAATATGGGTTACTCCTATGAATTGCTGGCAAATCGTTCGCGGTTTACAGGAATTGAACCTACTATTGTTCATGTAACTCCTCGGGATATGAATGTCCGCGAAGAGACCTATACGCACTCCCAAGATGAGTTTATTTATATTTTAGAGGGAGCTATCCATTTACTTTATGAAGATGAGAAGCATTACATGGAAAAAGGAGATAGTGCTTTTTTTAAAGGAAATAAGTCACATTTATTTATTCCCGTTAATAATGAACCAGCGAGGGTACTAACAGTGTTTATCGATAATCATTTGTAATCAGACAAGGAGCTGTCCCAAAAGACAGCCTCCTCTTGAGCAACTGATTTGGCTGACCGACTCCTGTGGATGAATCCAATTATTTTAGGCTTTACACGGCAGCCACCCCAACAGGAGTATTCAAAGGTCTAGATTGCTGTATCAACATGTACTTTATGGAATATCTATTCTCTGGAAGAAATACATAGGAACTTTATTGGTTTGTCCGTATAATTATACCAATTATGTGGTGTTGAAGAATCTAAGAATATACAATCATATGGTTGTAAAATGGCTTCCTCATAATCAACTTCAATGGTAAGCGTGCCTTCTAACACATATAGAAACTCCTGTCCTTTGTGTGAAAAATTATTGCCTCGATTATCTCCTGGGTTAAGAATGATAAGATTCGGAACAAAAAGTGGGTTCTCCATTCCTCCGGTTAAATCCTTATAAATAAATCGATTTTCAGTTAAGTTTGCCATATCAACAATATTTCTTGTGATTGCTGATCGTGAGTTATCCATAGATGATGAGAAGAAATAACTTGGATTCACTCCAAGTGCTTCAGAAATTCGTTTTAAAGATAGAAGGGTAGCAGAAGTTTTGGAATGCTCCAATTGTGATAAAAAACTAATGGAAAGTCCGGTTTTTTCAGAAACTTGTTTTAGTGTTAATTTTTTTTGTTTTCGTAGGTTCTTCACTTTACTTCCAAGGTTTTGTGTGTGGTTCATGGTTTATTTCTCCCCTTATCCCAATTGATAACTTGTAGATATAAAAGATCAGCTTAGACTTTGTGAATATTTTGATAGTCCTTTTTGCCTAGTTTTATAGAATTGTATGAGAAAACAGTTGACGAAAAAGCAAAAAATATCTTATAATTTATTTAAACATAATTTAAGTAATACTTAAATAGTTTCGCTTTAAATTATTAGAAAATTTTCTTAGTTCAAATTTCACAACAGCTTTAGCTTTTAGAGTTTCTTCTGAGCATTAATGAACAACCCGTAACAGGCTAGCCATCTTATTGATTACAGTAATAGTTAAATTAATGAGCAATGTATACGCTTAAGGGTTGATTATTTTCATTGATGTTGAAAACGTTTTCAATAATTGGAAACTAGTAAACTATATTTAGGAGGTTTTTATACATGGTCGTACCTTATACACATGAACCCTTTACAGATTTTACGGTGGAAGAGAATAGACAGCAAATGCTAGCTGCATTGAAAAAGGTAGAGAAGGATTTAGGTAAGGAATACCCATTAATTATTGGTGGTGAACGTATTACAACAGAGGAAAAAATCGTTTCTGTTAATCCTGCCGATAAAGAGGAAGTAATTGGCTATGTTTCTAAAGCAAATAAAGAATTAGCTGAGAAAGCAATGCAAGTTGCAGATAAAACGTTTGAAACTTGGAGAAAATCGGATCCGAAATTCCGTGCAGATATCTTATTTAGATCTGCTGCGATCATTCGTCGCAGAAAGCATGAGTTCACTGCCCATTTAATCAAAGAAGGCGGTAAACCATGGAAGGAAGCAGATGCAGATACAGCAGAAGCTATTGATTTCCTAGAATATTACGGACGTCAAATGCTTGAATTAAAAGATGGAGTTAAAGTGAATAGCCGTCCAATTGAATATAACCAATATCATTACATTCCATTAGGCGTAGGTGTGGTTATTTCTCCTTGGAACTTCTTGTTTGCGATTATGGCAGGTACTACTGTAGCAGCAATGGTAACTGGAAATACCGTTTTATTGAAACCAGCAAGTGCGACTCCAGTTATCGCTTATAAACTGATGGAAGTATTGGAAGAAGCAGGAATGCCAGCAGGAGTTATTAACTACATTCCTGGTCCTGGGAAAGAAGTAGGCGATTATTTAGTTGATCACCCACGTACGCGTTTCATAAGTTTTACTGGTTCTCGTGATGTAGGTACCCGTATTTTTGAACGTGCGGCAAAAGTACAAGAAGGTCAGAAATGGTTGAAACGAACAATTATTGAAATGGGTGGAAAAGATACTATTGTTGTTGATAATGAAGCAGATTTAGAATTAGCAGCTGAATCAATTGTACAATCCGCTTTTGGATTTTCTGGACAGAAATGTTCAGCATGTTCTCGCGCTGTCATTCATGAAGATGTCTATGATGAAGTGAAAAATAGAGTTGTAGAACTTACCAGCGAGTTATCGGCAGGAAATCCTTATGATAATTCCCATTTCATGGGTCCGGTCATTGATCAAGGAGCTTATGATAAAATTATGGATTATATCGAGGTTGGGAAGAAAGAAGGAGACTTATTAGTCGGTGGTACAGGTGACGACAGCAAAGGCTGGTTTGTAAATCCAACGGTGTTTGGAGATGTTGATCCAGAGGCTCGTATCATGCAAGAAGAAATATTTGGACCTGTGGTTGCATTAACGAAGGCGAAAAGTTTTGATGAGGCCATTGATATAGCCAACAATACCGAGTATGGCTTAACTGGTGCAGTAATTACAAATAATCGTACGCATCAAGAACAAGCACGTCAGGATTTTCATGTAGGTAACCTGTACTTCAATCGCGGTTGTACAGCAGCCATTGTAGGCTATCAGCCATTTGGTGGATTTAACATGTCTGGAACAGATTCAAAAGCAGGTGGACCAGATTATCTTATCCATCATATGCAAGGTAAAACAAGTTCTGAAATGCTGTAAATAATACATTAACTATCTTTCCTGCAATGCTTTACAAATAATGAAGTGGAAATGCATGTTCAAAAAGAAAGGTAAAAAGGAAGAGCGAATTCCTTTTTACCTGATCTTTTGAACATATTTTTTAGAAAATTAGTGAAGTTTGGGGGAGGATCAACGTGGAACAAATCATGCGTAATTTCTTTTTATTTTTATCAAATAATAAACCACTAACGAAAGCAGCAAAGAAATACGGTTTTCGGTTTGGAGCATCACGATTTGTCGCAGGAGTAGATATTAATGGTGCAGCTGAGAAGATTAAAGAATTAAACGATAAGGGGTTTGAAGTAACTGTCGATCACTTGGGAGAATTCATTGACAATGAAGAAGAAGCGAGGCAATCTACTGAGGAATGCATTCATGCAATTAAGGTCATTGCGGAAAAAGATCTGAATGCACAATTGTCGTTGAAATTAACCTCACTTGGTATGGATATTTCTTATGAGCTTGTCATGGGAAATATGCGTAGAATACTACAGACAGGGAAAGAGTATGGAGTCATTGTCACAATTGATATGGAAGATTATGAACGAACGGAACAAACGTTAACCATTTTTAAATCATTGAGGCAGGAATTTGATAATCTTGGAACGGTACTACAAGCTTATCTTTATCGTGTAGAAGAGGATTTAGATGCACTAAATGAGTTTAACCCATATTTGCGGCTTGTAAAAGGTGCTTATAAAGAATCCGAAAAGGTTGCCTTTCCAAATAAACAGGATGTCGATGAGAATTATAAAAAGATCATTAAGAAGAATCTGTTAAATGGTAACTACACAGCTGTAGCTACACATGATGATGATATTATTGCATATACAAAAGAACTGGAAAAAACACATGCTATTCCCAGAGATCAATTTGAGTTTCAAATGCTGTATGGTATCCGAATTGAACTTCAAGAACGATTGATTGAAGAGGGGTATAAGGTGCGTGTTTATATGCCTTATGGTGACGATTGGTTTGGATATAATATGCGTCGCTTAGCAGAACGACCTGCCAACGTTGCCTTTGTGTTGAAAGGAATCTTTAAAAAATAAAGTTAAGGTTACTTTAGTCCTTCTGAGGTATAACGAAAGTGGTCCGCTACTAGCAACAATCTTTATATTATAATTCTATGTAGGCCAAAACGAATCAACGCTTTACTAGTAGTCGACAATACGACTACTCGAACTATTGAAACGGAGGGCTTACTATCAGCTATATGAAAAAATTTTTATTACGTGCAAGCTGCTAATTTGGGTTGATGGATGATAAGCTACCTTCTCAAATTGCGCTTGCACTTTTCTATTACTGTTTATTCCGTATATAATTGACAGGATAACCCCTAAAAATGATACCGCCATCATTAGGTTATCCAGTTCACATAATTGCTTATCTATAAAAAAAGGCGTATGCTAGTATTATAAAAAGTAAGTGAATACTTACTTACTTTTTAGTGAATAAGATAAAGGGGTGTCTTTGATGGCAGATAGAGTAGTAGTTATAACAGGTGCCGCAAGTGGAATTGGACGTGCAACTGCGTTAAAATTTGCGCAAGAAGGGGATAAGGTAGTAGTTGCTGATTTGAATGGAAGTGGTCAAGATATAGCTAAGCAAATTACTAAAGATGGCGGTAAAGCTACATTCATAAAAACAGATGTTTCCAAACAAGAGGACGTACAAAACCTAGTGAATAAAGCAGTGGAGTTATATGGATCCATAGATGTAATGTTTAATAATGCTGGAATTGGCGATATGGGATCAATCCTTGAGCCGAATATAGATTCTTATCATAAAACAATAGGTGTGAATCAACACGGTGTGGCATATGGAATCTTCGCAGCAGGTCGTAAAATGAAGGAATTGAATGTAAATGGTGTTATTATTAACACTGCTTCCGTATTCGGTTATATGGCAAATAAAGGTACATTTGCTTATCAAGCAAGTAAGGGTGCAGTACGAATGATGACACAAACTGCAGCACTAGAGCTCGCACCATTTGCTATTCGCGTAGTTGGTGTTGCTCCAGGTGGGGTTGATACGCCAATTATTCAAGGTTATAAAGATAAAGGGATGTTGGAACATTTGAAGAAACAGCAAATGCGCGAGCAGTTGATTCAACCAGAGGCCATTGCTAATGCTGTCTATTTACTATCACTAAAAGAAGCAGATGTTATTAATGGAAGTATTGTTATGCTTGATGATGGTTATGCATCATTCAAATAAGTTATAATAGTAAGGCTGGTGATTCCTCCAGCCTTACTTTTTTGTCTAGGAATTATAAAATTTGTCCATGTGGATATGGGCGTGTTGGGTCGCGCCTAGCTCCAGAGCCCAGAAACTAAACGACTTCACGAATCTTTCTGCGATAAGTCATCATTGGCTAGAAAGCACACCATAATTTCTTTATCTCCATTGACTCGCTCCAGTCGCTATGTTTCTAATCGGGTGCTTACGCTTTTGCTCTTCACGTTAGGAAGATATAAAACTTTAGCTTAGTCGACTAAGCAACGTAGCGAACATTTTTAAGTACAATGTATATGTAGAAACTAAGGTTTTCGCAATTACTTGGCGAAAAGCCAAGTTTTTCTTATAAGTTAAGAAAGTATAAAATCAGTGCAATGACTGCGTTAAGCCAAGTAGTTATTTTGAAATGTTTGATG
>NZ_BAAACY010000133.1:0-10627 GCF_039521925.1 Virgibacillus salarius
CTAAAAAAGTTAGCTGAAGGACAAACCCCACGGAAAGGGAAGTGGGTAGCCGGAGTGGTGGTCAAGCAGTTGATATTATTCCATAATAGCTACTAGAGGAAGCGTAAATCTGAGCATTTAGTGATAAGGACTGAGCGAATTTTGCTCCGTTTTTTTTATTTAGCATTATCATATGTTCTTTTCGGACAGGGAATGGATCTTCTCCGTTTTATCTGGAAGAAGTAAGCTCACAGCTATTCCAAAAAATAATGCAATAAAAAATGTCGTGAATTTTGAAGTGATGATACTTTCTAAAGGTGTGCTTATCCATAATATAGTGGATACTAATCCAGCAAGAACTGTCGCTACCACACCAGCACTAGAATATCGCTCCCAAAAAAATGTAAGGAGGATGGCGGGGGAGAGTGTACAGCCTACTCCTGCCCAGGCCCAGCTGACAACTAGATACAATAGAGATTCTGATACAAGCGCGATCACCATGCCGATTAAACCGAAGAATACAATAGAAATACGAGAAATCCAGATAAGTTGTTTTTCTGTAAAATTCATTCCCAATGTTTTATGGATAATATCTTCACTAACTGAACTTGTCACAACCATTAATTGCGAATCGGCAGTTGTAATAATGGCAGCCAATACCCCAGCTAAAAGCAAGCCAGCTATCCAAGGCGGAAATAATTCAAGAATCATCGTTGGTAAAATAATTTCTGCATCATGAAATGAGCCTTGATCATAGATGGCTATAGCTGTTATTCCAATCATAAATGCTCCACCATACGCTAATAATGTCCAAATAATTGCAACAATACTTCCTTGTCTTGCTTCTTTATTATTTTTTAATGCCATAAATCGTGCACTTAATTGAGGCTGACCACCTAAGAAGCCAAAGAACCATGAAAAATTGTTAAAAAATAACACACCAATCGCAAAGCCAGTCAGACCACCAAACCAAGAGTTATACGAATCTCCAGCTTGTATCAGGGAAGCGTTTATCGATAAATCGTTTGCTTGTATATAAATTAATGATGCAATAGGAAGCGCAACTAATGTAATAACCATCATTATACTTTGGATCATATCTGTCCAAACTACAGATATAAACCCGCCAGCAAATGCAATAATGATGATAACAATTGTAGCTAATAGAATACCTGCTGTTGGAGGTAAGCCAAATGTTGTAAATAACATTTTTCCAGCTCCAGCCATCTGTGCTCCAACATAAAACATAAGAAACCCAGCAATTAAGATACTCGTTAACCAGCGAATTATTTTCGCCTTTTCCCCAAACCTTACCGCTAAATAATCTGGTAAAGTTAACACATTATACTTATCTGTTTCTGACATAAATGTTTTGGCTAAAAATAGCCAAGCAAATATTATTCCGATTGCTATACCAACTGCTACCCAAATTCCGGATAGGCCAGTCATAAAAACAAACCCTGTATAACCTAATAACAACCAAGCAGATTCACCTGTTGCCCTTTCAGAAAAGGCAAGTGTCCAACCAGGTAATTTTTTTCCTCCTAATAGAAAATCAGAGTGAGACTTACTTCGTTTGCTGAAATAATAGCCAATTGCTAAGATCAACAAACAATAAACGACAAATTCAACAATGATGATATTCATAATTCCTCCTATAGAGAGTTTTTTACTCTAGGTTAGCTGCTGACCAACTCCTTTCTTGAGAGCCTGCCAATAGACCAATTGCGATACAACTACGTCAAATAAAGCCATACCTGTAGATTTAAAAAGGATGCTTTTATCAGGGGAACGAGACACTTCTTCATTTGACATAACCAGCTTCGACATGGATATGATGGAGTCTTTTGGTAGGTAGCCTTTTTCTAGTGGATATTGTACATCCCCCGACTCGATAATAGCGTCTTCCGTATCAATATAAAGGCGGTCCGCTAATTGATACAATACTTCTGGAAATTCTCGCATGGTTGGTTGAAAGGAACCAATACCGATAATAAGCTTGTTTGTTAATAAGTCGGGGTCATTAGGAAGAACAGGTGAATTCGAAGTAGTTGAGCAAATAATGATATGAGCAAATGTAATTGCTTCTTCAATTGTAGAAGTCATATGGATATGGATGTTTGCAGGGATCCATGCTTTGAGCTTTTCACTAAAGGCTGGTAATTTATCCGTCGTTCGATTGTACAAATAAATATCCTTAATCGGCCGCTCCGTGCATGCTGCAATAGCTTGATACAGCCCTTGTACACCTGTTCCAATTATTGCCAGTTTGTTATCATCCACATTTGCCAGATGTCTAATGGCTGAGCCACCAATTGCACCTGTTCGAATTCCTGTTATAAACGACCCATCTAAAAGCGCTTGACATTCGCCAGTTTCACGACTAGTTAAAATTACAAGTCCTTGTAAGGTAGGATGGCTCGTGTTATTTGGAAAAGATGTAATCAACTTTGTACCTATTGATTCATTAGTTAGGCAAGGCATTAGCAATAAAGTATTTGTTTCATCCTGTAGTTGCATTCGAGTGGGCATGTGAAATGCTCCAGAGCCGTAGAGCTTGTATGCGTTATCAATTGCATGAATAACTTGCTTCATGGATACAGCTTCTTTTATAGCCGATTCATTTAAAAATAACATGTAATGACCTCCATTCGTTTACGTTGTTAAACTATAGCACCCTCAATAAGCAATTCCTTTTCTTGAAATCGTTCAAATCTTAATGGATGAAGGTTCAAGGACTCATATTTACCTAATCGGATCAACTCGGATAACCCTTTACCTACAGCAGGAGCCTGCTGCATTCCATGACCACTGAAGCCACATGCGGTATAATATCCATTTAATTTAGGGTGCTCACCGATAATCGCATTTTGGTCGATCGTATTAAAGCTGTACATCCCTGCCCATCCACTACGAATCTTTGCACATTCAAAATTAGAAATTCGATGACCTAGCACGGGCCATAATTGTTCTAAAAAGAAGGAGCGTCTCCACGAAAAATCAATACCTGGCTTTACTTGCTCTGAATAACCTGAAATCAATTGTTTTCCTTCGTGACGGAAATAAACGCCTGTTGGATCTACAGTTAGAGGAAGGTTATTATGTAAGGGTTCTTCGATATCGAACTGAATAATTTGACGTTTTAAAGGTACGATTGGTAAAGGTAGCGCTATTTTCTCACTTAGCGCAGCAGCCCATGGGCCAGCGCAATTAATAACAATTGGAGCATAGTAGCTTTCTCCATTCGCTAATTGTATTCCGGTGACACAATCATTGTCTTTTAGAATAGTGTCAACCTCTTCATATATATACGTAGCACCTAGATGCTTGGCCTTTTTAGCATAGCCTTGCATAACAGAGTATGGGTCAAGGTAGCCATCTTCCTCACAGTACAGCCCACCCTGTAAATCGGATATAGTTAATTCTGGAATAATAGTTAGCAGCTCTTGTGGTGTTAAAAAGTCGGAAGGAACACCAAATTGTCGCTGTCGTTCACATTGCTTTTTTAACTGGTTTACATTTTCGTCTTTGGCGAGAAACAAGTATCCTCGCTGTTTAAAATCGATCTCAGCAGTTTCTCCATGAATTGCCATGTCGGTTGGAAACGTTTTATATTTTTGTAAGCTATATCTGCTTATTTGAATATTAATAGACGTAGTAAATAATTGTCTGATACCACCAGCACTTCTAGGGGTAGAAGAAAATTCATACATCGGGTCTTTTTCTAATACAATAATTGCTCCATCGTAACCGTCATTTAATAAATTGTAGGCAACGCTTGAGCCAATTACACCGCCACCAATAATGATAATATCTGCTTTCTTACGCACGAAAATCACCTCAAGTTATATGTGGAATGATTATAACTAGTTATAACCTAAGCTAGACTGGAAAATCTATGTCAAAACTATACAAAATTTCTTAGAGAAATAATTATTTTAAATAATCAAAATTATGATAAAATATTAGAAAATACCCATATAAAAGGAAGAAAAGTAGATGGAACGTTTTGTACAATTTGCACAACGAACAGTGAAAGCGGTTTCAAAAATTTCGCCTTTTCCCATTAGCTTAAGTGATAAGAGAGGATATATTATTGGGGATACAAATGCTGAACGAATTGGAACATTACATACTCCCTCAATAGAAGTTATTAAAGAGAATCGAACCATCTTATTTGATAATGACAAAATTTCTAGTATGACGAATGTTTTACCTGGTGTAGCAGTTCCATTACATTTAGATTCTCAAACCATTGGAGTGCTAGGTATCATCGGAAATCCGTTGGAGGTTAAACCATATGCAGAGCTTATTAAGAAGTATGTGGAGATGATATGGCAAGAAACAATTCATACGCATATAGAGGACTTAGAAGCAAAAACGTTAGAGTCATTTGTGCAATATATCTTGTTAGATGGAAACCGACATAAAGAAAGAGTCGCCCACTATTGCAAGGTATTGCAGATAGAGGAAGGAATACAGCGCCTTTGTATTGTAATCAATATCGGAGATTCGTTACTTAAAAGTATACAGATGGATAAGCGACAGGCCTATTCCTTAGACTATTTGAAGAAAGAAATATTAGCGTGTATTCGAAAAACATATAATAACGACTTACATCATATTTGTACGTTTTTAAATCCAGAAAAAATTATTTTATTAAAACCGATTACGGATGACACCGTTTTTCATCAGTTTATGGCAGAATTTAAAAACAAAAGCGTACTGCTCATTAAAAGGTTGCATGATTATAATATTCATACTGTTTCCATTGCTGCTGGATATAAATATGATGCTCTTCACCTCTTGTATCAATCCTATCACGAGGCAGAGGTGCTTGTGGAATTTGCAAGTAGGCTATCTATAGAACCGGCCATCTATTCTTATTATGATTGGAATGTACTTATGCAACTTATTCCGTATCAGCTTAATTCTCAAATACAGTCGAAGTTAAACGGGCGAGTAGAACCGTTTTTTGCACATGACGATTTTATGGAGCTTAGTTATAACTTTATTGTATACTGTGATAGCAATTTAAATATAAGTAGGGCAGCAAAGTCTCTTTTTATACATCGTAATACCTTAATTTATCGTCTGAAAAAAATAGAATCAATAACCATGCTTGATTTAGGTTGTTTTGAACAGTGTATGTTACTTTATATAATTATAAAAATGAAGGAATAGCATGAGAATAAATCTGAATAATGCATTCATTTTTCAGGTTGACAATTTAATGCTATAATAAGTAGAAAGAAATGGCATAAAAATAAATAGAATTAATAAAATGTTAAATGAAATGGAAATGGATACGAACAAATTAACATGTAGACATGATGAGGTGATACTGTGAGTACGAATCGAGTACAATTAAGTAGTAAAGATATTTTAGAAAAAGATTTTAAGACAGCAATGCGGGGCTATAATCAAGAGGAAGTTGATGAATTTTTAGATTTAATTATTCAGGATTATGATGCTTTTAAGCAAGAGTTAGAAAGGCTTCAACAAGAGAATGATAGGTTGAAAAAATCATCAACCGTGGAACAGCCGCCCAAAACACGCTCTGCACAACCTAATCCTAATCCGCAAGTAAATTATGATGTTTTAAAACGATTGTCAAACTTGGAGAAGGCTGTTTTCGGAAAGAAATTCGCTGAGACAGAGAGTTAATAAGTTAAGGCAGTTGAAAAGCAAAAGCTAAATGAAAGTCATAGGGAAACTTGATTAAATCTAGTACTTATGGTATAGTAATTTGAGGAAATAAATTAAATACTCATGTGATCGCTGTATAATATATACAGAGGAAAGTCCATGCTCACACAAACTGCGATGTTTGTAGTGTTCGTGCTTGACGAATTCATAAGTCAAGGTAACCATTTGGTTAACGGCAGGATAGCTACCTACGTCTATTAGATATGGAAGCTAGCCTTGAAAGTGCCACAGTGACGTAGCTGATTTGGAAACATTTCAGGTGGAACGAGGTAAACCCCACGAGTGAGCAACCCAAATAATGGTAGGGGCACTCTTTAGTAGGGAAATGAACCGAAAAAGGGACAAGTATAAACTTGTAGATAGATGATTACAACCGGCGTACGAGGTTGACCACCGATGGCAGTACAATGGAACAGAACATGGCTTATCGAGTATTTAATTGGTCTATGACGAGGAAATAAACCTTTCTGATTCCCTTTTGGGTTATTGGAAAGGTTTTTTATTTTCATTAGCGTTCATAAACCGTATGTAGATATGATAAACTATGGAAAACATGATACTGATAGGAAAGGAATTAATTATATATGCAAACTGTAACATTAATTGCAACAGCAGCTATGGGATTAGAAGCAGTTGTGGCTAAAGAGGTAAATGCATTAGGCTATGAAACACACGTAGAGAACGGAAAGGTTATTTTTGAAGCGCCTATCTCTGCTATTCCTCGTTGTAATTTATGGCTACGCTCCGCTGATCGGGTTAAATTACAGGTAGGTACTTTTAAAGCTAGCTCCTTTGAGGAGTTATTTGAAGGTACCAAGTCATTGCCTTGGGAGAAATATATTGCAGAGGACGGACAAGTTCCAGTAATCGGAAAATCGGTTAAGTCTAAGCTGTATAGTGTTCCCGATTGTCAGGCCATAACAAAAAAAGCAATCGTTGAACGGTTAAAATTAAAGTATGGAATTGTTTCTAAATTACCTGAGTCTGGTGCTATGTTTAAAGTTGAGATTGCTCTTTTGAAGGATGAAGCTACTCTGACGATTGATACTTCTGGCACAGGATTACATAAAAGAGGATATCGAGTAGGGCAGGGGGATGCCCCTTTAAAGGAAACCCTTGCTGCATCTTTAATTATGCTAACTAACTGGCATGCAGATGAAACATTAATAGATCCCTTTTGTGGGTCAGGAACGATTGCTATTGAAGCTGCGTTAATTGGTCAGAATATTGCACCTGGCTTTAACCGTGAGTTTGCTTCAGAAGAATGGAGCTTCATAAAAAGAAAGCATTGGGAGGATGCTTTTCAAGAAGCAGAAGATAAAGCAAACTATGATCAAAAGTTAGAAATTATCGGCTCTGACATTGATCATAAAATGATAGACATTGCAAAGCAAAATGCGATGGAATCAGGATTAGGGGACTTGATAACATGGAAGCAGATGCAAGTAAAGGATTTAACGATTCGCAAGCATAATGGTTATCTTATTGGCAATCCTCCATATGGACAAAGGCTTGGTGATTATAAGCATGCTGCAAAAATTGCTAATGATTTAGGCTCTGTTATGAAACATCATGAAAGCTGGAGCATTTATATACTAACCGCTTACGAAAACTTTGAAAAAGCATTTGGTCAAAGAGCGACGAAGAAACGAAAGTTATTTAATGGATATATCCGAACAGATTATTATCAATATTTTGGTAAAAAGGTGAGGGAGGATTTGGAATGACAACTATAAATACCGTAGAGAAAGACTTTAGACATTACTTACGTGAAATAAGTGCTTATAATGAGTCATTGATGCTAATTCATTGGGATATGCGTACCAAAATACCTAATCATGGTGTCGAACAACGTTCTGAAGTTGCTGGTTTTCTGGGAGAAAAGATTCATAAGCTGGAAACTTCTGATAAAATGAAACATTTTATTGATGCTTTAAAAAATGATACGACTGATCCAATATTAAAAAGGACAGTTGAGGTTTGTGAGGAAAATTATGAAAGAAATCGTAAAATACCTCATGAACTGTATAGAGAATTTATTATGACGCAATCCAAATCTGAAGCCGTCTGGCAAGAAGCTAGGCAAAACGATGATTTCCAATTGTTTCAACCATATTTAGAGAAACTAGTCGATTATAATAAACAATTTGCTACTTATTGGGGATATGAGCATAATATCTATGATGCATTACTACATAACTTCGAGCCTGGGGTAACAACAACGATGTTAGATGAGGTTTTTCCTGCATTGCGCACATCGTTAGTATCTCTATTGGATCAAATCAAAGCAAGTCCTGTAAAGCCTGACACCGATGTTTTGCAAGCACATTTTCCTAAAAATGATCAGGAAGCCTTTACCAAAATAATTTTAAAGCAAATGGGCTATGATTTTCAATCTGGTCGATTAGACGAAACCATTCATCCCTTTGCAATTGCGCTCAATCGAAATGATGTACGAATTACTACAAGATACGATGAAAACGATTTTAGAATGGCGATCTTTGGGACTATTCATGAAGGCGGACATGCATTATACGAACAAAATATTGCAGAAAGCTTAATGAATACACCGCTTGCAACAGGAACGTCAATGGGAATTCATGAATCACAATCATTATTTTGGGAAAACTTTATAGCAAGGAGTCATACATTTTGGGAAGCTAATTATCAAGAGTTTCAATCATATGCCCCCCAGCACTTTAGGGATGTAGAGTTGGACCAATTCTTTCGTGCAGTAAATGAAGTGAAGCCCTCATTCATACGCATTGAAGCAGATGAATTAACCTATTCACTTCATATCATGGTACGTTACGAGCTTGAAAAAGCTTTGATTAATGGAGAGATTAACGTGCAAGATTTACCTAAGCTATGGAATGAGAAAATGGTGGCTTATTTAGGAATAAACCCTCCAACTAATAGAGAAGGAGTCCTTCAGGATATCCATTGGGCAGGAGGCGATTTTGGTTATTTTCCTTCGTATGCATTAGGGTATATGTATGCTGCACAGTTGAATCACACCTTAAGAAGTGAAGTAAACGTTGATGAAATTATTATGACCGGAGACTGTCGTAGAATTAAACAATGGTTATCCGAAGCTGTACATCAACATGGCAAGATGAAGAAACCACTTGAAATTATCAAGGATGTTACAAACGAAGGATTAAATCCTGATTACTTAGTAAGATACTTAAAGCAAAAGTATGCAGCTATTTATCAGTTTAACTAAGTTGAGCTGTTTGCTTTCTAAAAGAAGGAGTATTCCATGACATATATTTGTTCAACAGGACTCGGTATTCCTAATTATCGTATGCCACAAGAGGAAGTAAAGCAAATTGTGCAAAAAGTATTTACGTATTCCCTTCGACAACGATCACGGCTGCTTCCGGTATTTGACAATGCGCAGGTCAATGAGCGCCAATTTGTTGTTGACTCAGAATGGTTTTTACGAGATCACTCCTTTAAGGAAAGAAACGAGCTTTATACGACCTATGCAAAAGAGTATGCCCTGCGCGCAATAGACGCTTGCTTAACGAATCAACAATTTTTAGATGAACCTGTTTTGTATGAGGAAATAGATATGATCATATTTGTGTCTAGTACAGGTATAGCAACGCCATCTATGGATATTCATCTATTTAATGAACGACCTTTTCGATCAGATATAAAGCGAATGCCTTTATGGGGGTTAGGCTGTGCTGGTGGGGCAATTGGATTATCAAGAGCTTATGATTGGTTAACAGCTAATCCAGATAAATCTGCATTGATTGTTTGCTGTGAACTATGTAGTTTGACGTTTCAAAAAGGGGATATGAAAAAGAGTAATATCATTGGAACAGCGTTATTTGGTGATGGAATAAGTGCGGCATTAGCGGTTGGTGAGAAGTCTTTAATATTACGCAAGAAAAAAGGCTCTATTCCCAAGCTTCTGCAATCTCATTCATACACAAAAAAAGACAGTATATCCGTAATGGGGTGGGATATAACTGATGGTGGCTTTGAGGTTATTTTTTCGAAAAGTATACCTGCTCTAGTAGAAACGTTTTGGCGAGAGCATTTACAAATCTTTCTGCAAGCAACACGAATAAATGAACAGGATATACATTCGTTTATTGCTCATCCAGGGGGTAAAAAAGTAATCGATTCCATGGGAAAAGTTCTACAAGCCAAGCCTGAAAAATTTAAGCATTCTATTAATGTGTTACGTAATCATGGTAATATGTCATCTGCCACCGTTCTCTATGTCCTAGGTGCCTGGATGAAGGAAGCCATTTCTAAGGGAGAAAAAAGTGTAATATCAGCACTTGGCCCAGGCTTTAGCTCTGAGTTAATACTTATGGAGTGGGTAGACTAATGCCATTATTTATGTGGGTTATACTGTGCTTTATTATCATACAACGATTAGTTGAGCTGAACATTGCCAAACGAAATGAAGTCTGGATAAAAGAAAGAGGTGGGGTAGAAAGAGGGGAAGAGCATTATAAGTGGTTTATCCTTGTACACAGCTTATTCTTTCTCTCGCTAATTGTCGAGGTATTACTAAGGCATCCAGCTACGTTCCAATTTAACATTTATTTGTTTGTACTGTTTCTATTGCTCCAGTTCGTACGTTTTTGGTGTATTTCATCGTTAGGTAAGTTTTGGAACACGAAAATCATAATATCTCCACAGTTCCCTTTAGTGAGGAAAGGTCCATATAAATATGTAAAACATCCCAATTATATCGTAGTGGGAATTGAATTATTGGTTATCCCCTTGTTGTTTGAGGCATATATAACGGCAGTATTGTTTCCGTTGTTGCACATCCTGCTATTAACTGTTCGAATTCCAGCAGAGGAAAATGCGTTAAAAGATACAAAGTTAACAGAATAGGAAGGGGCTGGGACAAAACCCAGTAAAATAAAAAGTGGTACTCGCCAATAATTTGGTGAGTACCACTTTT
>NZ_BAAACY010000134.1:0-39870 GCF_039521925.1 Virgibacillus salarius
GAGTACCGAACGCAATCCAGCCAATCAGCTGCATAGTATAAACTCTAACTTTTGGGGGTAACCACCTTATTGTTCGTTTTTTTGATTAGGATCATTCATTTAGTACCTAAAATAAGCGAGAGTCCGGCGGGAACAGCACGAGTCTGAAGATCCACGTGGTAATGTGTTTTTCTTTACCAAGTTAGCTGAGGCCATGCCTGCGGAAAGCGCGTATGTTTTCACGGTGCGGCGATGATACTCCTATTGATAACCAGATTATTCGTATTTTGAGTAAAGAAGTTGTGTTTTGTCCCAGCCTCGCTAATGATTTAATTCTCTTCAGGCTGTTCTAATTCTTGTTTATCCTGATCTCTTGGAACGGCACGGTATACTAGAAAAGCCAAGATAACGGCAATAATTGAAATAGCAAAAGCAATGAAATAGACTAGCTCTACTCCAGCTACCATTGCATCACTAATTGTACCTGGGTCATCTGGGTTTTTAGATTGACCTAAAAAATGATTTTGTCTTGCATTTAAAATGCTAATGAAGACAGAAACACCGATGGCACCTGCTACTGGCTGTAAGGTCGTCATTACTGAGGTACCATGCGGATATAATCGTTTTGGAAGTTGATTTAAACCGTTTGTTTCAGCAGGCATCATAATAGCTGATACCGTAAGCATCAATAGAATATACCCAATAATAATCATCCATGGTTCTGTATCAGCATGAAGTCTACTCATCATAAACATTGTTCCACTTAATACAATCGAAGCAGGTATCATTAATAATCTTGGACCGAATTTATCAAATAGATGCCCCATAACAGGTGACATAAGTCCATTCAGAATGCTTCCAGGTAAAAGTAATAAGCCAGCTGTAGCCGCTGATAATGCTAACGGGCCTTGCATGAACACAGGTAATATGATTTCTGACGAAAACATAGTCATCATAATGATTAGAAACATCAATATTCCATGTGTAAACATCGGATATTTAAAAACACGTAAATCCATGACTGGATCTTTTAATTTAAATTGTCTTAATGAGAAGAACGTGATTCCTATTACACCAAGGATAATAAATGTGTAGACATTAGGACTTAAAAAGCCAGCCTCTCCTTTTCCTGCTGAGCTAAATCCATAAACTAGTGAACCAAAACCAATTGTTGAATACACAAGTGATCGTACGTCAACTTTTGGTTTAGTAACTTCTGATACATTTACTAAATATCTATAAGCAAATGCAACAGAAAATAAAGCAAATGGAATGACACAAATAAATAAGAAACGCCATCCGAGATATTCTACGATGATCCCTGACAATGTTGGCCCTATTGCTGGCGCAAACATAATAACCAGACCGACAAGCCCCATCACCTTTCCACGTCTATGTGGAGGAAACACAAGTAAAAATACGTTGAAAATGACTGGCATTAATAAACCTGTACCAGCTGCTTGAATAAGCCTTCCCGTTAATAAGATCGGAAAGGTTGGTGCTAATGCACATATTGTTGTTCCCAACGTAAACACAAGCATTGTTCCTAGAAATAATTGCCGTGTTGAAAACCATTGTAATAATATAGCTGAGGCAGGAATAACGATTCCCATAACAAGCATAAATCCTGTAGCCATCCACTGAACGGTTGGTAAAGATACATGAAATTCCCCCATTAATGTGGTTAAAGCGATATTTAATAACGTTTCGTTTAGGATGGCAAAAAAAGCACCAATAATTAACGATAACATGATCGGCATAACCTTAAAATTAGGATCATCAGCTAAATATTCATAATTTGTACCGTTATTTTTATTCAATTTGAAGCTCCTTTCTAATAAATATCTCGCACTTTATCTAGCAACTATAGCAGGAGAGGCTTGACTAACCTGAAAATTACAAAAATTACCAACAAAAAAGAGAGAGAAGAATTCCCTCCCCATTTTCTTTATCGTTTTATTGAAACAGGTAGACCAATCCCGATAGATGCCACACAAATAGCATGTTATTTAGTTAAACAAGTAATTCGGAATTGATCATTCATCATTTCAGTAAAACCCCCGTTCATTAGATGAGTGTTCAAAGAACATTCACTATAAGTAAAATAATACTAACATGCAGCTTTGACATAAGCAAGGATTCAATAATTAATTTTTATTTATATTTGTGTAATAAACCTACATCGCTATCCGCCCATTATGGGAAATACGAATAGCAAATTAGACGATTGCCCCATATAGTGAAGGGAAAGATTTTTTAGAGGAGGAGATTTTTTATGTATCCTTATAACGATGAACACGCATATAACGATGACCAAAGAGTATTTAACCTACCTAATATAAGTGAAATAATCGGTCCTGTTTTTCCTGGTGGCGGACCTCCTGGACCACCCGGATTTCCTGGGGGGCCTGGCGGAGGACCTCCTGGACTGCCTGGATTCCCTGGGGGGCCTGGCGGAGGACCTCCTGGACCGCCCGGGTTCCCTGGAGGGCCTGGTCAAGCACCAACATCACCGCCCCCATCATTTGTGCCACAAAAAACACAGGCAAAGACCTTTGCAATTGATCCAGGCGGAATTCGCTTCTGCTTATACCGGTACACGTATATCTGGTTAAGGCGAGATTCCTTTTGGTTTTATCCAACTTTTGTAGGTAGAAACTCTATAGCTGGCTTCCGATGGACTGGGTTTGGATGGGTATACTTTGGTATTGATCTAGACCGAATTGAATCATTCCAGTGCTTTTAACACAGTATAACTAAATTGACACTTTAAATTGTGTGGGGGGTTAGTTTATCCCCCACTGATTATTAGTAACACAAGGTTCTGACTTAAAGGCCTTTGAACAAACTAGACATTTACTGGAATTCGATCCCTCATTTACCAAATATCACTTTTTATTTATTACTGGAATTGGGTCTTACTACAGTTATATGTGGATAAATTAGCTCTTCTTTATTTAGCCTGTGTATAATTTAAAAATAAAAAACTTCCCAATAGCAAGTCATCTAGTTGACCATCTAAAGAGAAGTTTATTTGGATACTATCAATCAACAACGATATAGGTTGCCTTAATTGGACCATGAACACCCACAATTAAGTTCATCTCAATATCAGCACTATTACTAGGTCCAGAAACAAAACTTACACAAGAAGGCACGTCTTCTCCTTGTATAGTAGCTTCGTGAAGCCGTTTAGCAGCCTGAGTCATCCTTGGCACAATTGTATTTTTCGGTATTATAGCAATATATGTTTTCGGCAGCAGACTAATAGATCTCCCATTATTCTTATTATTTAATAAGGTTATAGTTGCAGACTCTGCCAATGTTATATCACTAAAAGAGATACCTACATCCGCCCGCTCCGCAATTCTTTGATTTTCTTCACCTATCGTATGATCCCATATATGAACATCTAGTTCTTGATTAAACTGTTCATATATCTCGTCCAAACCGTAAATTTTGTTGCGCTTATCATTTGAAGCTATAATCGATTTCCCTTCATAACGATTAATTGTCTCCTTTAACACATTAGCTAATTTATTCCGCTCTGTTTGAATAAAATCCGTATGAATGACGTTACATTGTTCCTGTAAAACAAGAATAAGGTCTTCCGTCGAATATCCGTTTAACACCTCATATTGTGGTTGAACGCTATAGGTTGGTCTTATCACTTCATCTGTTCGGCGAGGACGTCCAAGGTTATTAGCTAGATTATTTAAAAACTTATCTCGATTATGGATTGCCATTATGCCTCACCTTCTTTCTGACGATTACTCCACCAAGCGCGAAACGATTGTTTGGGGGGCGCTGGAAAATCTCTAACATTTGTCCATCCTTTTAATGGTCCAGGGCCATTTTCGATATTTTCATCTTTAGTCCAAGGCCGCAATGCTGTTCGAGCCATTTTCGTACTTAATTTATATGCTGCTGGATTAGATGCCCATTGGGCAAATCCCTTCATCATGACTTTTTCCGCTAATGGGGATTTCTTTTCCTTTTCCACTATAATTTGACGATGACGAATTAACTGCTCATGTAGCGGTATCTTGACTGGACAGGCCTCTGTACAAGCTGCGCAAAGCGACGACGCGTATGGCAATTCCTTGTGATTTTCATAACCATCCAGTAATGGTGTTAGTACAGCACCAATTGGACCAGGATAAATCGAATTGTATGCGTGTCCACCAACATGACGATAAACCGGACAAACGTTAATACATGCAGCACAACGAATACAGTGTAACGCCGATTGAAACTCGGTTCCTAATATTTTCGATCGTCCATTATCAACAATAACCAAATGATAGTCATCTGATCCATCAATTTCACCCTCAAGCCTAGCGCCGGTATATGAAGTGACATAACTAGTTAACTTCTGACCGACAGCAGCCCTTGTAAGTAAACTAACTAGTACCTCCATATCTTCCCATGTTGGGACGATTCGTTCCATTCCCATTACCGTAATTTGTGTATCGGGAAGGGCCGTTACCATTCGAGCATTACCTTCATTAGTTACTAGTGTGATAGCACCTGATTCTGCGATCGCAAAATTACAGCCTGTAATTCCTACATCTGCGGAAAGAAAATCCCTTCGCAGCTGTTCACGTGCGAAGGCTGCTAATTCTTCAGGTGAATCTGATTTATCATAACCACGTTTCTTTATAAAGGTTTCGCGAATTTGTTCTTTATTTTTATGCAATGCAGGTGTAACTATATGTGATGGTGGATCTTCGTCTAATTGCAGGATCCACTCTCCTAAATCTGACTCAACTACCTCTACCCCTATCTTGTCTAAGCTATGATTCAGACCAATCTCTTCAGTAACCATTGATTTCGACTTGACAACTTTTTTTGCTTTCTTCTTTTTCACCACATTTTCAATGTAGTCATTTGCTTCATCTGCTGTTTCTGCAAAAAATACATTTCCACCGCGTTTAGCCACTTGGTCACTTAACTGCTGCAAATAATAATCAATGTTTTCTAACGTATGTGTACGAATTTCCGAACCAAGCTGCCTCCATTCTTCCCAATTACCAAGCTCTTCTGCTTGTGACAACCGGCCTGATCGAAAACGTCCTTGGGCAGAAGAAACAGCTTGACGCATAAAATCATTTTCGATTCCCTTATTAATACGATCTTTATACGAAGCATCTCCAATTTTTATACTCATGCTATTCCTCCCCCTTGCTCATGCGTATTTAAAATTTCTGTAATATGAACTACTTTCACGTCCTTCCCCTCTCGCCGCATTCTTCCACCAATATTCATTAGACAACCCATATCTCCGCCGACTAGATATTCAGCTTTTGTTTCTGAAACATGCCGCGATTTCTCTTTTACCATTTCTCCAGAGATTTCAGGGTTTTTAACTGCGAATGTCCCACCAAAGCCACAACAGTCCTCTTTAACCGGTAGTTCAATAAACTCCACACCCTTAACGTTTTTTAAGAGTGTTTGCGGGGCATCCTTCGCTCCTAATAACCTCGTCATGTGGCAAGATGGATGGTAGGTAACTTTTCCTTTAAATGTTGAACCCAAGTCTGTTACACCTAAAACTTCTACCAAAAATTGAGTGATTTCATAGCTCTTGTGAGCTAGTTCAATGGCTGTTTGTTCCCATTCTGGATCTCCCTTAAAAATAGCAGGATATTCTTTAAGCATACCGACACAAGAACCTGACGGGCCTACAACATACTGCGAATCTTTGAATGCTCGCATCATTTGTTTCATTGATTTTTTTGCTTCTTGCAAATAGCCGCTATTATAAGCAGGCTGACCACAGCATGTCTGGGCGGCAGGGAAATCTACTTCACATCCCACTCTTTCTAGAATTTCTACCGTGTTTTTACCAACATCAGCAAAGATAATATCACTTACACAAGTAATGAATAATGATACTCTCATTATCTTTCACCTCTAACTATTTTCTCTATGACCGAGGCTATTCTTAATCCAAATCAAGATTTTTAAATAACAGTTTTTCGACCTTCTCTAAATGATCATACATATAATCTCTGGCTCTATCAGGCTGTCTGTTCTTTATTGCTTGATAAATTCGTTCATGCTCTGCTAATAATGCATCTGCTCGATCTTCCGAATAAAGCAGAAGACGACGTGCCTCACGAATTGTCTCGGACATCAATTCAGAAACACTTCCCATTAAGTTTATTAACAGATCCATGTGTGTAGCTTGTGCAATAGCTATATGAAAATCAGTATCAGCACTTTCTGCTAAGACATCATTTCCCTTTGCATTTCTCATCACATCTAATGCTTTTTGCATTTGGATTAGATCAGCTTCCTGATAACTGCTAGCAGCAAAACCTGCTGTACCTACTTCAAGAATCTTTCGGACCTGGTACAATTCTTTTACATCGTTTTGTTTCATTAAAAATGCAGTACTTACTGGTAAGGTAAATCGCTTAGGATCAAACGTTTTTACATATGTCCCCTCACCTTGATGCATCTCAACTAGACCCATTGACCGCAAACCGCTTAGTGCTTCACGTATCGCTGACCGCCCCACATCAAAATTTTTCGCTAGTTGTTCAACCGAGTCTAGCTTATCACCTGGCTTTAATTGACCACTTTTAATCATATCTATTAAAGAATCAGCTACTTGCTCGTAGATTTTCTTAGTTTTTATACGTTTATATTCCATGCTTTCAGCTCCTCATCATTTGAACCCATTTTACTGGATAGCTATGCTTTTGAAAAGCTGACCAAGCTAGATATAAGGTAATGTTAGAACAATTGAAGCATGATAAAACTAGCGGCACCCACTAGTAACCCATAGATGATTGCTGGTGCCAATGTTTTTCGTATTATTTCTCCTTCTTTCCCTGATAATCCAACAACAGCACTGGCTGCAACGACATTATGAACACAGATCATATTACCAGCTCCAGCTCCAATTACTTGCGCTGCAAGGACAGCGTTTACATCTAATCCAACCTGATTTGCTACATTGAATTGGATCGGAGAAAATGTAAGCGTTGAAACAGTTGCACTACCAGTAATAAACGCTCCGAGTTCACCTAAAAATGGTGCTACTAAAAACCAAATAGACCCAAGTGAACTCGCAAATGATTCTGCTATATATTGTGGCATGCTCACTAAATCATTTACATTTAAGCCAGAGTTTGTAAACACATGAACCATCGCAAGCGTCGTTATTAATGATATTGCTGTCGTTTTCATCGTTGATAAGGATTGCTTGGAAGCATCCATAAAGGTTCGAAGTTTATTACGATGAATAATAACAGATAGCATTGCCGCAATAGCTAGGATTGTCCCTGGCGAATACAAGAACTCCCAACTTGACTCAATTCCCGCTATTCCAAAAATAGTCGTCCACGAGAGATCAATCGCCGTTTGTGTAAATTCTGTTAGCCAAGGTACGATACGAGTTAGTAATAATAAAGCTACAACGATGATGTACGGAAACCATGCAGCAACTATACCCATTTCTGACTTCTTAGTAGAAGGTTCAAATCCTTCTTGTAACGCATCCTGCCATTTATTTTTCGGCAATAACCACCCTTTTTTAGCTGTTAAAGTAGCTACTATTAATGCGGTCAATGACGCTAAAATTGCTACAAATTCCTGCCCAAATGTTACAGCATATAATAAGGCAGATCCTGTATAGGTTATACCTATGAGCAATGTCCATGGCAACATAGGAAATGCATCCTTGAAACCTTTACCTTTTCCAAAAAATACAGTCATAATCACGATTAACATAAACGGGATAAAGGTTCCCGCAAATATATCAAGTGTTGTTATCTTTATTCCTATCTCTTGAAAGAAGGTAGAATTCGCGTTCGGGATATTACTTAACCCCACAGCTACAGGAGTTCCCACAGCACCAAATGCTACGGCAGAACTATCTGCAATTAAAGCTAAGGTTGCTGCTGCCAACGGCTGAAATCCTAATGCTATCATCAATGGCCCTGTTACCATCGCTGGAGTCCCAAATCCTGCTGCCCCTTCAATAAGAGATCCAAACAAAAAAGCCACGATAATAACCTGCACGCGCATATCCCCAGAGATGTTTTGAAAACCTTGATTAATCCGATCAACTGCCCCAGTATTTCGTAGTGTATTTAATAACACTAATGCACCAAATAAGATCCATAAGATCGTAAGCGTTTTATGTGTCCCCTGAAGGATAGAAGAAATAATAATCTTCCCTTCCATTCCCCATACAGAAATCGCAAACAATATAACGATGAGTGCACTCCATGTCATCCCTTTAGTAGCTGGAAATCGTAAAATAACAAGAAAAATAAACGGTGCAATGATTGCACTTAATGCAACTAGTAAATACATCAAACCCCTCTCTCCCAATAAAGCGATTACATTACACAACTAGTAATAAGGTCATCTGATGACCTTATTACTAGTTTACTTAATATTTGATAGGGATTCAATGTTTTTTTGTCACGATAACACGATTTTGCACTTTTAAAGCCTAGTCTTTCCCATTTAACGGGAAAAATTAGGCCTATGATCTTCTACCACCGCTTCTTTCATATTATTTTTATTGTAACCAAGAGTATTACTGTTTGATTGTTTCCCCAGTATAGTGAGATTGAGGTCTGAATAAGACGTTATTTTCTGATTGCTCTAGAATATGTGCCGTCCAACCAACGACTCGACTTGCGGTAAATGTTGGAGTAAATAAAGCAGGTGGCATATCAATAGCTTTCATAATAGCTGCTGCATAAAATTCGACGTTCGTATATAAAGATCGACCAGGCTTTAACTTATTTAATACACTAATCGCTGTTTCTTCGATATCAATAGCTAAGTCTAACCATTGATCTTCTCCTAACATTTGTAATAGAACTTTTTTCAGGGAAATAGCTCTAGGATCCTTCGTCTTATATACACGATGTCCAAACCCCATTAGTCGTTCGCCATTCATCACTTTTTCAGAAATTACTTTTATTGCGCTCTGGCTAGCTGCGATTTCATCTAATAAAGAAATCACTCCCATAGGAGCCCCTCCGTGTAATGGACCTTTCATTGTTCCAATAGCAGATGTTAAGCTAGATACCATATCAGATTCAGTCGATGCGGTTACTCTAGCTGAGAAAGTAGAGGCATTTAAACCATGCTCAAGTGTAAGTAACATGTAAGTTTCAAGTGCCTCGACATGCACTTTTGGAGGAACAGCTCCAGTTAACATAAAGAGGTAATATTCAACATGGTTAAGCTCTTTAGCTGCATTCTCATCAAAGCTCTTGTTTTCTAGTACACTCTTTCTGTATCCAATGATTGATGGCATCAGTGCTGTTAAGGTAATCGCTTGATCGATGGTAGGCTTCCAAGTCATGTTATTGTTACCCATGCTGGAAATCGTTGTTCGGATAACGCTCATCATGTCCATATTGACTGGAAGGGAGTGAATCATTTTTTTTACATAGGTTGGTAGTTTTCTATTGGACTTAAATTGCTCGGAAAGTTGATGTAATTGTTGTGAGTTAGGCAAGCTTCCATACCATAACAAATAAGCGGTTTCTTCAAATGTTTGCTTTTGAACAAGTTCTTTAACATCATATCCTCTATAAATAAGCTTCCCATTTTGCCCATCAATGTGACTAATAGCTGTTTCTATACAAGTAATCTCTTTTAAACCGTGATAAATCATTTTCTCAACTCCCTTTCTTTTCTTACTTTTATTGTATAAAATAAAATCAATCCAGAAAATTAATTATATTTAAATATAATGATTAATTTTATTAATCAAAGGGGGCAATTATGGAATTTTCTTGGATAAAAACGTTTGTCACCGTTGCAGAACAGCAGAACTTTCGGAAAGCTGCCGAAGTCCTGTATATTTCGCAGCCGTCTGTTACGGTTCATATTAAACAATTGGAAAAAGAGCTTGGTATTCTATTATTTAACCGAACAAATAAAAGGGTAAGTCTTACAGAAGAAGGTAGATGTTATTTAGAAACTGCTCGGAAGCTCCTTAAGGTTTATCAAGAAGGAGGTAAAAAGTTACATTCGATGGCACAAGGATATAAATCGACCTTTCGAATGGCGATCTCACCACTCATTGCTGATACGATTTTGCCGTATGTTCTAAAGCAGTATTTATTAAAGCATAGCAATATCGAGATTTCCGTTATCATATTAGAGTCTAGGGATATTGAGGAAGTAGTCATAAACGAGGAGGTCGATATTGGGCTTTCATGCATGCAAAGCTTTAACCCCCAATTAACAAATGAAATCATCTATGAAGATGAAGTTATTTTAGTGGCACCACATGATGGAATGGACCCTGAATTTGCTCCTCCAATCACGGAAGAAGAGCTATTTAACCAATATCATTTGCTTACGCACAATCACCCAGAGTATTGGGAGAAGCTGTTAAAAAGAATAACGTATATGCATCCATCAGCAAAAACGATGAAAGTTTCCCAAGTTCATATTACAAAAAGATTTATTGAAGAAGGTTTAGGAGTCTCTTTTATTCCCAGATCAACGGTAAGAAGAGAATTATTAGAAGGAAGATTACTTGAAGTGCAATCAGATTTAAGCACATCTCTAAAGGCGAATACGTATGCCATCGTAAAATATCAGCATACTTTAGAAAAAGAGTTTTTGCGTTTTCTAACCTATTATAGGTATATATAGGTTTGATGGTTGTGCATTGAAATAATTTTTAGGCATGGTTTACATCTAAACTCCATTATATTATATACGTTCATTATTATGATGAAACATCACCAAAAAGCCCTTGCCATGATGAGCAAGGACTTCTTTATTATTTATCAACTTTTTTACGCATCTCCCGCTGCCAAATCAACCCTTGTTCAAGCGCCATCGTTCGTGCAATTCGTGGTGCACTCCATAAAGGTGGAAGTAAAAGCAGTGATACTGGAACAGCAGTAATAACAATAGAGTTTTGGATAGAAGTAACACTATCCTCTCCAATCGTTAAGATTGCTATTGTAGTTGCACCAAATATAAGAGCCCAAAACACGCGTAGCCAGCGCTTAGGATGATCATTCCCTGTTATTGTAGCCGCAACGGTATAAGACATCGTATCAGCTGTTGTTGCTACAAATATAATGGATACGATAAGGAAACCAACCCCCATATACATTCCAAACGGCAACTGATCTGTAATAGCCATAACCGCTGCAGGCATACCGCCTTCATTCAAAGCATCTGAAATGGAGCCTGGAACTTTATTTTCGAAATAAACACCTGTTCCTCCAACAATCGAAAACCAAAAATTATTAACGATGGGCGCAACGATAGAAACAGCGATAATTAATTCACGAATGGTTCTTCCACGAGAAATTCTACTAATAAACACAATCAGCATTGGTGCATACCCAATAAACCAGCCCCAGAAGAATATGGTCCAAAAGGACAACCAGCCCTCATCCCCACGAAACATGGTCATTGAAAAGAAATTCTGTAAATGTAAGCCTGTTCCTCCAACAAAAGCATCTATAATAAACATAGTTGGTCCAATAACGAGTACGATTAATGCTAAGAATATGGTAAAACCAACATTATAGCGGCTTAATGTTAGAATTCCTCTATCTACTCCAGTTGCTGCGGAGATAGCTGCAACAAACACTAAAACAATGATTACTATGATGCTTACCGACAACGTATTCGGTATACCAAATAAGTGATTAAGACCGTAGGCAATTTGTAAGCCCAAAAACCCCAAAGGCCCTAATGTCCCTGCAACTGTTGCAAAAATAGAAAAAACATCAGCGGCAGAACCAATTAGGCTTTTTTGATATATCCGTTCTCCAAAAATCGGATATAATAATCCACGTGGCTTTAGCGGAAAACCTTTGCTGTAATGTACATACATCATAACGATTACAGCTAGTGTACCTAGAATCGCCCAAGCTAAAAATCCCCAGTGCATAAAGGATTGTGCAAAGGCCGCATACATATTATTAAATTCGCCACCACCGAATAAAGGTGGGGTTGTCATATAATGATACATTGGTTCTGATGCTGCCCAAAAAACACCACCACTTGCCAATAATGTAACCAGAATCATAGCTACCCATTTAAAATAGCTATATTTGGGCTCATCCTGTTTACCTAGTTTAACCTTCCCATACTTTGAAAAGGCAAGTGCTAAACCAATAAAGAAATTACCCAATAATAAAAGCTGCCAATAGGCACCAAATAGATCTGAAGAATACGTAAATAAAGTATTTACTGTATTTCCTACAGCATCTTTATTCCAAAGAGACAGCAGAATAAATAAAATTAATAATCCTCCACTAATGATAAATACCGGCCAATCCAATTTCGTGTTCTTTTTTGAATCCACGTTTTTCCTCCTAATATTATAGGAGCAAGTGCCTGTAATATTTTGCTTATCATTTGTCATTAAAGACCGTTGGATGGATAATAATTATTGCACGATATATGGAAGCAATAATCATGACAAAAACCCACCAGCTTGCTCAATTTTAAACACAGTTGTTGATTATAGGTTTCCACATGAAGTTTGTCAATTATTCATGAACTTGGTAGGTAATTTGCATAGCAAGACTCTTTGGTACATGCATTAAATTATATGAATGTGTTTATTGCTTCATAATCTCGTCAACCGTAGATTCAACCTCATCGCGAGTCATTTTTTCCTGCCCTTTTTCTAGCGCCTTTAATGTCTTATTAGCCAATGCTAAAGGAATCTTACAGAACAGGAGAATATGACGTGTCTTGATATCCTTTATGTACGTCTCTGCATGCCCTAGATTTTTCTTTGCATAAGTAAACATATCAGCACGACTCCAGCCATCGGGAATAAATTGCACACCACGCTGTGCATCTTCCTCTTGATTTCTAAGCATATTTACCGCCTGTAATCCTCTCCCATAGCCAATTGCCAAATCTTGATCCGTTTCTGTTTGATCGTACCAATACCATATGTCTGATAACATCACACCAACTAAACCCGCCACATAGTACGTATAATCATCTAGGTCATCTTTTGTTTTGATAATCCAATTCTTCTCAGTCCAGTCTGCCATACCAAGTGACATAATACTTGTTGACGTTTTTATTTTTGCAACAATATCTTCTGGGCATACTTTCAACCAGTCACCAAGCCGTAATGTAACCTCTGGGAGCACCGATTGATATGGACCGAGTAACTTAAGATAAGCTTCCTCGTCGAATCGATCTGCAGCCAATAACTTTCCAGTAGCTCGTAACAGATACTGTTTTGTTTCCGAATCTAATTGTTCATGGTCTTCTATTTCATCTACTGCTCTCATGCATAAGTATGCAGATCCGACCGTCTTTTTTAACACAGGTTTTAATAACGTAATTGGTATATAAAAGGTCCTGCTCGTTTCCTTAAGAGCACGCATGGCATCCTTTTGTAAATTTCCTTCTTTACGCAACAATGGTTCCTCCTTCAAGTCTATGAGGTAATAAAGTGAAACTTCAATCAGTAAGGGTTTTAATTATCCCACTGATGGTTAATACCACAAGGGTATGACCTAAAGGCCCTTGAATTAATCGGACATTTACTGGCAATCGATCTCCCACTTACCAATATTAGTTTCACTTTAGCTTAAAGTGGGGGCTTACTGCCAGTTATAGTTGGGATAACTAAAGTATATCAAAAAAATAGGATTATTTCTTTTGTCGTACTTAGGTAACAAAAATTCGCAAAATACACCCCAATCTTGTAACCATGTATTCCTTGTCAATTGAAGAAATTGGGATTACTATTGTATAGGAAAACGTTTAAGCATGACTTCGTATCTTCAAATTAGAAAGGCGTCATAGAATGGACAAACGCGTATATTTATTAACTATTATTTCTTTCGTTGTGGGAATGGTTGAATTAATTATTGGTGGTATATTAGACCTCGTAGCTAACGATTTAAACGTAAGTCTAGGAAAGGCTGGACTTTTAATTACAATATTTTCTCTAGTTTTTGCCATTTCCGCTCCAATACTGCTTATTGCCACAGCTAAAATAGAACGAAAACAATTAACATTAATTGCATTACTTATATTTTTAATAGGAAATTTAATAGCCGTTTTTAGCCCTATTTATAGTATGCTCTTTATTGGTAGGATTATTTCAGCAGCAAGTGGGTCGCTACTTATTATATTGTGCTTAACCATTGCTGCAAACATTGGCGATGATAAGTACCGTGGTCGAGCCATCGGGATTGTCTCTATGGGTGTTAGTGGTTCATTAGTATTAGGTGTGCCGATCGGGCTTGTCCTTGGAAATATGTTCGGTTGGAGAGCTCCTTTTGTCTTCATTGTTTTACTATCACTACTGTCTATGATCGGCGTTTATTATTTCATGGAAAAAGTGGAGCCCAAACCACAAGTGTCACTGAAAAAACAAATTCATTCGCTCAAAGAGAGTAAAATCTTACTTGGTCACGCCACTACCTTTTTATATATGGCAGGGCATACGATCTTATACGCTTACCTAACACCATTTGTAAAAGACACCATGCATTTGGGTGGCAACTGGCTAAGCATCATTTATCTTATTTTTGGAATCGCCGCTGTAAGCGGTGGAGGTATTGGTGGTGCATTCTCAGATCAATTTGGTTCGAAAAAAACCATTATATCAACACTTGTTATATTTGCTTTATCCCTGTTAACTATTCCCTTTACAACCTCCTCCTTCGCTGTATTTTTAGTTGTCATGATAGTCTGGGGCATGATGAGTTGGGCAATCACACCGGCATTACAAAGCTACCTTATTGAATCAGCACCGGAAACTTCTGATATTCAGCAAAGTCTCAATAACTCTGCATTGCATTTTGGTATTGCATTTGGCTCCTTAGTTGGCGGAATAGTTATCGAACAAGCATCTGTACAGCAAAATGCAGCAATAGGTGGCATCTTCGTCATCCTATCACTTGGTACGATTCTAGTCTCAATGACGAAATCTCAGAAAAGAAGCTATGCCTAAGCCTTTTATATTATTCACCAGACTAACCTAAAGGCTCCCAACATACTTACCTATGTAGGACCCTTTTTACTACTTTCGAGCTAAGACTCGATTTACCACTACTTCAAATTCATCTGGTTTATGAAATTCAATTGGTGAAAAGCCTTTATCAAAACTAATTTGATCTGCTTCAATCATTAACATATATTTTCCGTTCACTTTAGCCAAGTGCAATGTTTCTCCAAAATCAGAAAGGTGTGCTTTAATTGCAACATGGTCAAGCTTCATCTTCAGTTCAGCATCAGGTGTTTGCTCTACTATTTGCGCAGACGCCTCCACCACCTGCTCTGTTGTTAATCGTTCCTGTATCTCCCGTTCTGGAGTAACAGCCCATTCTTCAATAGCTTCTTCAAATTGTTCTTTTTCTTCACTTTCTTCAGGGAATGTCTCCTTAATATGTTCCTGAACCATTCCTATTACTTGTGTCTTCATGATTTCTGGCATGGATTTTTCATAAGACACAAATGGGAGAAAGTCCTCAAAATAACGCGCATGAGATGCTTGATGAACCTTAATCTCTGCCGCGTCCATTATCCCTTCCTCTGGCATAAATGGATATTGAATCGACTTCATATTTTTCGTCGTAATTGCCATTTCAACATTCTCTACTAGGGTTTCCTCATCAGTAATAGTTGCTACTTTCGGTTCAAAATCACATTTCATAATGAAAACAAACGGGTCATCGAAGAACTTGGTCAATTTTGCAGAAGCTATTAACAACGCTCCCCCTCTTACAGCGCTTGTATCCATATACATTTGGGCAATTTGATCAGCCGCCTCTCGAAAATCTTCGGTTGACGCAGAACTTCTCACTTTTTGAAATAAGTTATAATTTGGATTAGAGGTTAATTCATGGCCGGGCTCAACAATAAACCTACCAATCTTTGTTGGAGCGTTTTCTGATTTCGCATGCCGCTCCACTTTCCGTTTGGTAATTCTGGTTAACTCTCCATCTAAAAAATCCTTAAGAGGATTATTATCATATCTATCCTTATCCAATGTCTGAAAGTGCTTTGATCGCTTATCCTCGCCATCCACATGAATAAGATAAAAGGATAAATAATTTATTGAAAACTCCATTTAATCACCTATCTCTTTCTCTGCCTTCCTAAGTATAAAAAGACAATAGAGAGGCGTCAATGAATATAAAATGAAACTTCATTCCGTGGGGGTTTTGTTACCCCTCACGGATGATTAGTACACAAGGGTATGACCTAAAGGCCCTTGAACCAATCGGACATTTACTGGCAGTCCCTCCACCTTTATTTCTTGAAGTGGAGTTTTACTGCCAGTTATATGTGGGACAAATAGCATCATTTGTTATTTTTTCGAAATAAAGCAATAGAAACAATACCAAGACCAAGACCAATTGCTCCCCCAGCTTCTAAATGACCAAACAACATTCCAATGCCTGCACCTAGCAATAAACAAGTAACAAACGTTAATCCGGCTGTTGCATCGCTCATACCATACACCTCCATCACTGACCTACCTTAGACTCAGTTTATTCGCACGACGTAACAAAAGTTAATGAAGTTACAGAATTCCAACTTATTTAAAAGAAAGCTGGGTACTTAGAAAAAACTACTCTGAAGAAAAGAATATGATGACGAAAAAACCACATCTTGAAAAAACGTAACTTTTCTATGCGTACAAAAAATTGACTATTGCTATAGTTCAGTATTCGTGTTTAAATAGCTATTAAACAAAAACGATGAGGTGATGAAGTGGGAAACACGGTTTCTATCGGTCTATTAGGATTAGGAGTAGTCGGTTCAGGAGTCATAAAACTTATTGAAAGTCATCAGGAAGAGCTTATTCACCAACTAGGTTGTGAGGTTAATGTAAAAAGCGTATTAATTCGTAACCTTGAAAAAGCTCGTAATGTAGAAATAGATCGAACGTTTCTCACTACGAATCCTGATGACATAATTAATGACCCGGATATCGATGTAATAGTAGAAGTAATGGGTGGAATTGACGAAACATATCATCATATTTTACAAGCTTTTGCTGCAAAAAAACATGTTGTTACGGCAAATAAAGACCTTGTTGCTTTACATGGCACAGCACTAGAAAAAGCAGCAAGACAAAACAAATGTGATTTCTATTATGAGGCAAGTGTTGCTGGTGGTATTCCCATTTTGAGAGGAATTTCCGACGGACTATCATCTGATCGAATTCAAAAGGTAATGGGAATAGTCAACGGAACTACCAACTACATTCTAACAAAAATGAGCAACGAAGGTGTTTCCTACGAAAATGCATTAATGGAGGCACAAGAACTTGGATTTGCTGAGGCAGATCCAACAGCCGATGTAGAAGGTTTAGATGCGGCTAGAAAAATGGCGATTTTAGGAAGACTAGCATTTTCTACAGATATTGCTCTCGAAGATGTAGAAGTATCTGGTATTAAAAACCTAGAATTGGCTGACCTTCAATATGGTGAAAAATTTGGCTATACTATGAAATTAATTGGCTATGCTCAATGCTCGGATCAACAAATAGAAGTAAGTGTTCAGCCGACACTACTTTCAAAAGAACATCCGTTAGCAGATGTAAAAAATGAATATAACGCTGTTTATGTGTATGGTGAAGCAGTTGGTGAAACAATGTTCTATGGGCCAGGAGCGGGAAGTCTGCCAACCGCAACAGCTGTCGTTTCTGATCTTGTAACGGTAATTAAGAATATGCGCCTCGGTGTATGTGGTAAACACTCACTTGAAGCAAGATTTGAAAAACATTTACGAAGTTCTGACCAACGTTCTGGACAGTATTATTTACGAATACATGTCAAGGATCGGGTAGGTGCTTTTTCTGAGATATCTACATTATTTAACGACCTAAATATTAGCTTTAAGCGGATTCTTCAGACACCAATTAAAAAACGGGAGTTGGCTGAGATCATTGTTGTTACACATCACACTACGCTTCATAATTTTCAAGATGCGCTAAATCAACTGCACAATTTAGATGTAGTACTGCAGATAAAAAGCTATTATAAAGTGGAAGGAGATGCAGCACATGAATTGGCCGGGACTACTAAAAAATTATAAGGAGTTACTACCTATAACAGAAAACACACCAGCTTTAACATTACATGAAGGCAATACACCATTAATTCATTTCTCTACATTGTCTAAAGAGCTTGGAATAGAACTTTATGGCAAAATTGAAGGCGTTAATCCGACCGGTTCTTTTAAGGATAGGGGAATGGTTATGGCCGTAGCAAAAGCGGTTGAAGAAGGCAGTACGTCAATCATCTGTGCATCGACTGGAAATACCTCAGCTTCTGCAGCTGCTTATGCAGCAAAAGCAGGAATTAAAGCAATTATTGTGATTCCTAAAGGAAAAGTTGCATTAGGAAAATTAGCACAAGCGATTATGTACGGTGCGGAGATTGTGGAAATTGATGGAAACTTTGATGAAGCACTAGCAATGGTACGAAAATTAAGCGAGTCATCTCCTGTTACATTAGTCAACTCTGTTAATCCATATCGCTTAGAAGGTCAAAAAACAGCGGCCTTTGAGGTATGCGACCAACTTGGAACTGCTCCTGATATTCTTTCCATACCAGTAGGCAATGCAGGAAATATTAGTGCATATTGGAAAGGGTTTAAAGAATATAACGATATAGAACAGTCAGGTCTCCCAAAAATGTTTGGCTTTGAAGCAGAGGGAGCGGCTGCTATTGTTCAAAACAAAGTGATTCCACATCCTGAAACTGTAGCCACGGCCATACGGATTGGGAACCCGGCTAGTTGGAAGCTAGCAGAGGAAGCAAGGGATGAATCAAAAGGTATCATAAACTCCGTAACGGATGATGAAATCGTAGCAGCTTTCAAAAAACTAGCAGCAAGTGAAGGTGTTTTTGTTGAGCCAGGGTCATGTGCATCTATTGCCGGACTAATTAAACAATGCAAAAAGGGAGTTATTAAAGAGGGGAGTAAAGTGGTTGCAGTTCTTACAGGAAACGGATTAAAAGATCCACAAACTGCAATTGACCAATTAACGATTAACCCTGTTTCACTACCTAATGATGAAAAAACAGTTATGGAGTATTTAGAAAACAAGGTGCAAATATGAATGGCTTTACCATTTCTGTACCGGCAAGTTCTGCAAATATAGGGCCAGGCTTTGACTCGCTAGGTTTATCCCTAGGTCTATATTTAACATTATCTGTAGAGAAGCATAGTCATTGGGAAATCCAGCACCAATCACTTCTATTACCTGACTTTGAAAGCTATGATAAGCATTTTATCTATCAGATTGCAAAAGAAACAGCACATCACTATGGAAAGCAACTGCCACCTTGCAAAGTTACCATCGATAGCTCTATACCATTAGCTCGCGGTCTTGGAAGTAGTGCATCTGCAGTAATTGCTGGCATCGAGCTTGCTAATCAACTGTGCCGCCTACAATTATCGCTACTCGACAAATTAATGCTAGCTACAGAAAAAGAAGGGCATCCTGATAATGTTGCAGCCTCATTAGTAGGAGGTCTTGTAGTAACAGCCTCAACTGCAAATGATAAAATTAACTATTATAAATGGAACAGTCTAAACATAGATATTATTACAGTTATTCCAGATACAGAATTAAAAACGGAAGCCTCAAGAAGCGTACTACCTGAGCATTTCACTAGGAAATATGCAGCAAGTGCTAGTAGTATTTGTAATCTATTTATTGTTGCGCTCACTTCCCATGATTATCATTTAGCAGGAGAAATGATGGAAAATGACCTTTTTCATGAGCCATTTCGTGCTACCCTAATTCCAAAATATACAGAGATCAAAAAGGCAGCGAGAAGTCTTGGAAACTATGGAACTGTGATTAGCGGAGCTGGACCAACAATGCTAGTATTTGCTCCAAAGGGTAAGGGGCAGTCCATCGCAGGTGAATTACAGGGTCAATTTTCTTCCTATAACATTTGCCAAGTGAATATCGACACCCAAGGCATGAAGGTAACATCAGGAAAAGAAGAAGTTGCGGAAAATTGATTCTGCAACTTCTTTTGCTCGTGATTTGCTGTTATTTTCAATGCTTTTTTGCTTATTAAATACTACCCTATTTGCCTAATAGTGCAACCATCAAAGCCTTTTGTGCATGCAGACGATTCTCAGCTTGTTGGAAGACAACAGAATGTACTCCATCAATTACATCAGCAGATACTTCCTCACCGCGATGAGCTGGCAAACAATGCATAAATATTACATCCGATTTGGCAAGCGAAAGTAGACTTCGATTAACTTGATAGCCTGTAAATGCTATTTCTCGTTTTTGTTGTTCTTCTTCCTGGCCCATACTCGCCCATACATCTGTATAAATTACATCAGCTTGCTGAACCGCGTCTTCAGGGCAATCGGAAATTTCTAAAACCGCTCCAGATTCAGAACCAATTCGCTTTGCATTTATAACCACATCAGCATCAGGTTGATAATTTTTCGGTGAAGCAATTGAGAGGCGCATTCCCATTGTTGCCGCACCAATCAAAAGCGAATGCGCCATATTATTCCCATCACCAATATACGCTATTTTAACACCATTTAACTGACCCTTTAACTCTTTTATTGTTTGGAAATCAGCTAAAACCTGACAAGGATGATATAAATCCGTTAATCCATTAATAACAGGGATGCTAGCTTTCTCTGCTAGCAATTCAATTGTTGATTGTGAATATGTTCGAATCATTATACCGTCCACATAAGATGACAACACTTGAGCTGTATCTGTAATTGATTCACCTCTCCCTATCTGGATATCATTGGAACTTAAAAATATACCACTCCCCCCTAATTGATAGATTCCTGCTTCAAAAGAAACTCTCGTTCTCGTAGATGCTTTATCAAATATCATGCCAAGTATTTTTCCTTCTAGATAATGATGGGGAATTCCTTTCCTACGTTCATACTTTAGATTCTCTGCTAAATCTAATAAACTATTAATCTGTTCCTCCGTATAATCAGCTAATGTTAAAAAATTCCGACCATGTAATTCATGAAACTTTGCTGTCGCTCGTTTTATTCCCACTCCCAATTACATCTCCACCTTCCAAATCGTATATGAATTATTATGCAATAAAAAGAATAAATATACAATACGTTTTTCTATTTCGGACCAAAAATAAAAAACAAACGCCATATAAAGTGAAACTTCAATCAGTTGGGGTTTTTGTTTATCCCCACGGATGGTTAGTACGAGAAGGGTGTGACCTAAAGGCCTCGGACATTTACTGGCAGTTGATCCCACACTTACCCATATTGGATTCACTTTATTGCTTGAAGTCGGAGTCTTACTGCCAGTTATATGCAGGTAAGAAAAACGGAGCAAAATTCGCTCAGTCCTTATCACTAAATGCTCAGATTTACGCTTCCTCTAGTAGCTATTATGGAATAATAGCTACTGCTTGCTTGACCACCACTCCGGCTGCCCACTTCCCTTTCCGTGGGGTTTGTCCTTCAGCTAACTTTTTTAGTAAAACCCGCTCAAAAAAGTGGATCTTCAGGTCAAACATTTCCCACAGGAGTTGAAGTGGCCGGCCTTCGCTATTATCAGGCTCTACAACGCTAGCATGAAGTAACACAGCTACTTTTATACTCACGGATAGCGATTTTCACTTTACCCATTGTAAAAAAAGTCAACTATTACTTATGACAAGAATTGTTGCACCTTCGCATAGCGGAGACGAATTACGTAGACTCCTGCGGGATTAGCGCGAGCCGAAAATCCACTTTGCAACGTGTTCTTCTTTGCAAAGTTAGTTGAGGCCGTGCCCACGGAAAGCGAAGTAATTAGTCGGAGCATTGCCAATATACATCTAACATTTCAAAATAACTACTTGGCTTAACGCAGTCATTGCACTGATTTTATACTTTCTTAACTTAGAACAAAAGCGCAAGCACCCGATTAAAAATGTAGCGACTGGAGTTAATAAAAAATCGCTTCGAACAAAATTTCGAAGCGATTCAGTCAAATTTATCCTAGTTGTATGATTAAGACCTTTAAATAATTTCCTTGAGGGAATCTTTTATCTGTTTGGAAATCAGCTGGTAGCTGAAATTCTTCAAGAATCCTATATGATGTGTTCATCTCACTACATGCTTTGTCTATAAACCCTTTGAATTTTTTCATACCCAAACTTGCATTATTTGTAGATGCAACGATAATACCATGTTGGTTCGTTATAGAGATGGTATCCTTTATCAAAGCTGGATAGTCTTTAGCAGTACTAAAGGTTCGCTTTTTGGACCTTGCGAAGCTAGGTGGGTCTAATATAACCATATCAAAGCTAAGTTGCTTTCTTCGAGCATATTTAAAATAGTCAAATACATCCATTACTATAATATCCTGCTGTTCGAAATCAATACCATTTACACTAAATTGCTCGATTGTTTTTCCTTTACTCCTCTTAGCAAGATCTACACTCGTGGTTTTGGCCGCTCCTCCTAATGCTGCGGCTATCGAAAATGCTCCAGTATAAGAAAAAGTGTTTAGCACCTGTTTATTTTTTGCATATTTATCTCGAATAGCGACTCTCACATCACGTTGATCTAAGAATACACCTACCATTGCTCCATCGTTTAGATAAACAGCGTAATGCATTCCATTTTCCTTTACGATGATTGGAAATTCTCCACGGTTGCCTTTGACAAAATCGTCATCATCAATATAGTTACCTTTTCTATCGAACCGTTTCTTTTCATATATCCCATGATAGTCACCAAGTTCGTCTATCACACGTACAATATGCTCTTTAAATGCATAAATCCCTTCACTATACCAGTTAATCAGATAATATCCAGCGTAATAATCAATGGTAACTCCACCAATCCCATCACCCTCACCGTTAAAAACGCGAAACGCATTTGTATCATCTGATTGATAGAAACCTTTTCTTTTATTTATTGCCGAAAGTAGTTTCTTTTTGAAGAACGAAAAGTTAATGTCTTCATTTAATTTATTGGTCAATATCCACCCAATTCCTTTATTTTGTATACCATAGTAACCTTTTGCTAGAAATTGGTGATTTTTATCCAATAAATGGATAATCACCCCTTCCTGATGAAGTACATCTAAATTACGAACAGCATCTTTTACGATAAGTGGATATCCATTTATATATTGCTTACTATATTTTTCCTTTACATACAATTCAATTACATTTGTCATCGTTTCATCCTAACTAACCTTTTTTCTCATTATCGCACGGAGATTATGAAAGGAAAAGAAAATTATTAACCGGGATCTGTATGACCGATATATCGTAGCATTGCATTTGTAATTCTCTCCAACTCACAAGCAATGGAATGTTGATTCAACTCTTGTTAATCAACTAATAACCTTTCAATTCAATAGCTTTCATTAATAAACCACCAATCTATGTATCTAAATCTTTACGAACAAATTCTCTTTTTTTATGAAAACCTAATTTTTCATAAAAATTTCTGGCCACATGATTGTCTACCCAATAATCAAGTTCTATACAGTCTACCTTCAATGTATAAGCTATATTTTCTAATTCTATCATGAGCGCTTTGCCATAACCACTACTCCTAGCTGTTTCTTCAATGCTAATTTGATGCACATAAAGTGATTTATATTCTTTGTTAAATGGGGTATTTGATTTTGTCACAATTTCATAGAAAATAAACCCTTTAGCTGTTTCTGCATCAAATAATACTAGAAAATAATTATTTTCATCCTCCATATATGTTTGAAATAGCTCAATCATCTTCTCGTAATTATACGGCTTAAAGTATTCAGGATATAACTGAACATGCAATTCATGAACACCTCTATTTAGTCTAGCAAGCAATTTATAGTCTCTTGAATGCTCTAGCTTCACCTAATGCTCCTCCTTAATTTCCATTACTAGCCACTATTTCTACTTTAATACGGTCAGGATCCTCAAAGAAAACCGCATAATGATCGACACCTCCAGCATAGGGATGCTTATCTAAATAGAGAATAGCAACTCCTCTCGCTATTAATTCCTCTGTAATTTCATCAATATGCTCTTTCGATTCTCCATGAAATGCTAAATGATTAAGACCGATCCTACGCCGATGATATCCATCTTCTAAAAATCTATTATCTGTTTGAACAAAAACAATGTATGTATGCGCTAATATCCAGCTTTGACCCCTATCCCATTTCTGATAAACACTGTATCCTAACTCTTCTAACAACCATCCCCAGAATTGAACACTTTCCTTTAAATCAGATACATTTAATTCAATATGATGCAGCAATCCCTTTGACAATAATATCACTCCTAACTGAAACATTAAAACCATCTATCTTTTCTATTACGATTTCTACCTCTTCCATACTTCTAATCGATCAAATAAAGTTCAATTCGTGGGGTTTTTTTATCCCCCTCGGATGATTAGTACCACAAGGGTATGACCTAAAGGCCCTTGAACCAATCGGACATTTACTGGCAGTCGCCCCCCTTCTTACCAATTATAGTTTCTCTTTATTGCTTGAAGTCGGGGGCTTACTGCCAGTTATATGCGGATAAATTGCGAAGAGTCCCCTGTTTACCTATAACCAGCTCGATAAAAACTGCATTACTTGAGTTAGGAAAACCAAAGGCTCGTTTATAACGTACAATATATATCAAAAAACTGAATGCTGCGTAGCATCCAGTTAGTTATTCCGCCATCTCCATGAATTAGAAGCTAAAGTCTCAAACCACAAAGTCTAGTTATACAAAGAGGGGAAACGGGAAATGAAAGAAAATCCCGGTGTTGAATTCTACTTTACTTTCCCTGAAATTTTGGCTTTCTCTTTTCCTTAAAAGCAAGTAAAGCTTCGATCCTATCTTGAGTTGGAATAATAGATTCATAAGCATTTGCCTCAATAGCTAATCCGGAATGGAGATCGATATTACTTCCTTTATCAATAGCGAACTTCGCCTGATTTACAGCTAATGGAGCATTAGCAAGAATTTCGTCTGCTAAAGAACTGGCTTGATCCATTAATTCTCCGTGTTCTACAACTGAATTTATTATTCCCCACCTTTCAGCAACTTTAGCTTCAATTCTCCGAGCAGTCAAAATCAATTCTTTGGCTTTAGCCGGACCTACTAGTCTAGCTAACCGCTGTGTACCTCCTGCTCCTGGAATAATCCCCCAACTAACCTCGGTTAGACCTAGCATTGCATCATTTACTGCTATTCGAAGATCACATGCTAAAGCTAGTTCAAATCCACCTCCAAAAGCGTGTCCGTTTATTGCAGCAATGGTCGTCTGTGGCAGTTCATCAATTTGTAAAAATACTCTACGAATCTTATTTACATTCCTTCTAACTTCAGCTTCAGATAACCCTCGTCTTTCCTTAAGGTCTGCACCAGCACTGAATGCTTTTTCACCTGAACCTGTAAATATAACTACATGTATGTCTTGTTTACGTTGTAGGTTACGTACCGTTTTATCCAACTGCTGTAACATATCATAATCAAAGCAATTTAATACTTCTGGTCGATTCAGTATAATGATTGCTAATGAACCTTTCTCTTCCACAACTACTTTATCCATCTTCCTCCTCCTATAACGAAAGCTAATTTATAGGTTATTTTGCAGTAGCAAAGATACTGGTACTATGTCCTGCATGTAATTTGGCTTTGGGATCCGCTATTTTCTTAGCATGATTCACAGCTATTGGTGCTTCACCAAAGCCTGTTGCAATTAATTTGGCTTTTCCCTCGTACGTACAAACATCGCCTGCTGCAAAAATGCCTGCTATGTTTGTTTCCATTCTAGAATTAACAAGAATAGCATTTTTTTGAAGTTCTAATCCCCATGTTTTAACAGGTCCTAAAGAAGTGACAAAACCGAAGCTTACAATCACATCATCTACATCATATACGAATGATTCATCACCCTTCACTTCTTGAATTAAGACTTTTTCTATAGCTTTATCCGTACCAATAAGCTGCTTAACCTCATAAGGTGTTTTAACATTGACACTTGATTTTTCTAAAAGTGATACACTATGTTCATGAGCACGAAAAGAAGGTCGTCGATGTATTAATGTTATCTCTTCGGCTATAGATTCCAGTGCTAATGCCCAATCTACAGCAGAATCTCCTCCCCCACAAATTAAAACCCTTCTTTCGTTAAATTGTTCTAGGTTTTTGACTGAATAGTGCAGACACGTTTGCTCATACAGATTTGCATATTCTACTTTCAATTTTCTAGGTTGAAATGCACCAGCTCCAGCCGTAATAATTATGGTCTTAGAATAATGGATATCCTTCGATGTTATCACCTTAAAACTACCATCTTCTAAACGAATGATATGCTCTACTGTTTCACTTAAACGAAATGTTGGTGAAAAAGTGTATGCTTGTTCATATAACCGCCTAACCAATTCATGGGCTTTAACACTAGGAAATCCACCGACATCATAAATATACTTATCAGGATATAAAGCAGACAATTGCCCACCCACCTCTGGCAAACTATCAATCACTTTAACGGATGCATTTCGCATACCTGCATAAAAGGCAGTGAAAAGACCTACTGGCCCTGCTCCAATAATGGTAATATCATACAACGTATCTTCTGACATTACCCTTCCCCCTTTCAATAATATTGCAGTCACAGTCATTATCATGTAAAGCACAAACCAACAACTAAATATCGTATTACGTTTTAAATACGAATCCAAAATATTTGTTATATAAAGCATACGTAATTCACCATGTACTGTCAATATAAATATGAGAATATTCTTTATAACAGCTCAGGACCTTGGGGATAGACAACGGAATTTTAAAAGCTAATATGATAAAAAAGAACGGCTACTTAAATCGCACCGCTCCTCTCTTGTAATCATATTCGTTTAGAAAAGACGTCACTTAGAATTTCTACCACGCTATACCCATATGGGTTTCTCTTTATTACTTGAAGTGGGGGCTTACTGCCAGTTATATACGAGATAAATTCCGTCCTTAGATTACCTCATGATTTTCCAAATGGTAACTGATGGTTATAAAGGGTTTGTGCCTCTTGTATCATTCGTTGAAAAAGCTCTTTAACCGTCGGGATATCATTAATAATCGACGCGACCTGTCCAGCATTCACATGACCTTCTAAAAACTTTCCTTCTAGTGCTCCCAAAATATGATGGTTTTCATCCGTTAGATCTAGGTATGTTTTTAAATCTGGATTATTCCTTTCTTCCTCTAACAAATGCTTCCCATAAGGGGTCTTTAAGATCCTTCTTATTTTTCCATATGAACGACCAACAATCATCGTCCCATCAGAGTCAGCGGCACAGAGCGCGCGTTTATATAAACTATGTACTTTCGCATCCTTTGTCGCAATTAGTCTTGTTCCTAACTGCACTCCTTGTGCACCCAAGCTCATTGCAGCCAACACTCCCCTTCCATCACCTATACCTCCTGCAGCAATAACTGGAATAGCTACAGAATCGCATATTTTAGGGACTAGTGTAAATGTAGTAAGCTCTTCCGGTGCATTAATCCCAGCAGCTTCAACACCCTCTGCCACAATAAAATCTGCTCCTTCTTCCTCTGCCTTTATAGCTTGCCTTTCGTTCGCTACCACACAGATTACAATAATATTTTCATTCTTTAATTTAGTTATAAAGGGTGCTGGGTTACCAGCAGACAACGAAACAACAGGGATTTGGTATCCTATAATCAATTTTATTAACTCATCTACATTCTTCTGTACTGATAGTGGTACATTTATAGCAAATGGCTTAGAGGTTTGTTTACGGATTTTGATAATCATATCTTCCAGATAGTTAAGCGAAAGAGTACCTGCTCCAATTGTTCCCAACCCTCCTGCCTCAGACACAGCAACAGCCAATGCTGCATGACTTATGTTACCCATGCCTCCTTGAATGAAAGGAAGGGAAATTCCTAGCTTGCGTGTTAAGTCATTCACTTTTATCCACCTCCGTATAGAATGTGTTATACTGAATTATAACATACTTTATAGGGAGGAATATAGATGATCTACCGTTATAAAGATGCTATACCATCTATAGATGAAACCGCTTTTATTGCTGATGGTGCAAAAATTATTGGAAATGTTGAAATTGGAGCAAAGTCTAGTATATGGTTTAACGTTGTGTTACGTGGAGATGAAGGTCCGATTAAGGTTGGAAAACGCTGTAATATTCAAGAAAACACCATGTGCCACTTGTATGAACAATTTCCATTAACACTTGAAGATGAGGTATCAATTGGCCATAATGCAATTGTTCATGGATGCACATTAAGAAGAGGTGTACTAGTGGGAATGGGTGCTACGGTATTAGATGGGGCTGAGGTAGGAGAATATACGATTATTGGAGCAAATAGCCTTGTCCCATCGGGAAAAGTAGTCCCTCCTCGTTCTCTCGTTCTTGGCTCTCCTGGAAAAGTTGTAAGAACATTAACAGATAAGGATATTCATATGATCGAGGAAACGATTGATACGTATGTTCAGAAAGGACAAGAATTTAAACAAATAGATGTCCTTGAAAAAGTTTTTGAATAGATATTTTCATAGGCTGGAATATACGAAACCTCTCGGGAAGCACAGACACTCGATGAATCGATTTCCCTGACGATATGGAATCATTTCTTCCACGGAAGTGGAGTATATTCCAGTTTTGTAAGAGCAATACTATCTTTTGCGACAGCCCTACTCGCTATACGTTAATATCTCCAGAATCAAATACAGACTCAAAAAACCTTGTAGCTGGTTCTTTAAGGATTTGATAATAATCTGTGAAAAGCGAAGCAGCTGAATCACCTAACCAATTGTCTGGTAGTAATTCTTTAGGTAGACTAGGGTCGATAAATAAAAATTTTCTGTATTGGTGTACAAGTAATGTTCGTTGCACAAAACAGTTGCCGTCATTCATCTCGCCTTTTTCAATTTTGCTCTTATCAATAATATATTTTTGACTATATGCTTGAATAAATTGTGAATAACGTTCATTCACTGCTTCCAAATCCCAGCACTGCTCTACTAAATCTTTATTTTCCTTTGTACCCTCATATGTACCATGAAAAAAGTTAACATAAGCGTCAATATCATATTTTTTTATTAAATCTTTTACCTGCTGTTCTAATGGATTAGGTGTGATCCAACAGCTATTAGATAAAAGACCAAACCCACTCCATACTAATTCTTGCCGCAATTCATCTCTAAGATGGCGCTTTTCTTCTGGAATCGTATAAAGAAGTAGCCTCCATTGCCCATCCCATGACGGTGCTTCTATTTGATAGATCCGTTGAGCAGCTTCATCCATACGAGCCTTTCCTCTGTCTGTTAAAAAGTAATAGCTCCTATTTCCATTCTTTTGGGACTTTACCCACCCTTGCTTATTCATACGAGAAATAGCCGCACGCACCGATTGTTCATTATGACCGAATTCTTCCAATAACCGAATTAAGCTTCCAATCCAAATAACATTGCCATATTGACTAACATAGTCACCATAAAGCGTGAAAATCATGGAGCGTGTATTAAATAATTTTGCCATTTTGTAATTCCATTCCCTTAATCATTGTATATATTCAAAATCATTGAACAAGTTATCCATTCCTATTCTAGCCGAAATAGCTTAACTTGAAAAGAAAGAATCTGAGATAAAAGTAAATAAGAACCAATAAAAAACGAATGATAATTGTTTTAAATTAATTATCATCCGTTTTTTGATTAGAATAATTAATATAGTACATTACATATGCGAACCTCCTTGAAAAAGAAGAACGCTTTTTCTGCGTGCCATGTATCGCTGGCGAAGCCTTCCTTATCCAGCGGGAACAGCACGAGTCCGAAGATTCACTTGATAACGCACCTTTCTTTACCAAGTTAGCTACGTACGTGCCCGTGCAAAGTGAGTATATTTCAGATTGTGCGATGATACTCCTATATCGATTCATATTTTGTAGCACACTCTATACACTATAATGTGGCAGACATCGACGGACGTTTATCAATAATTCGTCTCGCCTTTCCTTCTGAACGTAAAAGTGTTTTAGGCTTTGTCAAACGAACATCAACAGATACAAGCAGTTCCATTTTCAATGTCTTTTTAACTTTTTGAATGAGCTCCAATGACTTTTGGTCATTAAATGATTGTTCAGATAAAGAATTATAAAACAACTCGCATACTTCCACGTGCAATTCCACATGGTCCATTGCACCTTTCTTCAGCAAGTGAATTTCATAATGTGGCTCCAATTCTTCTGCACTACAAATGTAACGTTCAATTTCAGATGGAAATACATTAACCCCTCTAATAATTAACATATCATCAATTCTGCCCTTCACACGGCTCATTTTAATTGTTGTCCTACCACATGCACATCTTTCTCTACTTAATGATGCAACATCACCCGTCCGATATCGAATAATTGGTATGGCTTCCTTCGTCAAACTCGTGAAGACTAATTCTCCATCCTCCCCATCAGGTACAGGCTCTAGCGTTTCAGGATTAATAGCCTCTACAATGAAATGATCCTCGGCAACATGCAATCCTTCTTTACATTCACACTCCATTCCGATGCCGGGTCCCATAACTTCACTTAAACCATAGATGTCTAACGCATCCAGATCAAACATTTGCTCTATTATATCCCTCATTTTCTCTGACCAAGGCTCTGCACCAAGGATTGCCAATTTCAACGACGTGTTAGCTGGATTAATTCCTTGATTTATCATTGTCTCACCAATGTTTAATAGATAAGAAGGCGTCGAGCAAATAATACGTGGCTTAAAATCTTGGATCATAGCTATTTGCTTATTTGTATTCCCTCCGGAAATTGGAACAGTTGCACATCCTAGATATTCAGATCCATGGTGAATACCTAATCCACCTGTAAAAAGACCGTAGCCAAAAGCATTATGTAGAATATCACCCTTCCGGCCACCAGCCATATAAATAGCACGAGCCACCATATGTCCCCAGTGGCTAATATCATTTTTTGTATATGCAACGACAGTTGGTTTACCACTAGTACCAGATGATGCATGGATTCTAACGACCTCATTAACTGGAGTCGCTAACAACTGGAACGGATAATTCTCGCGTAAATGGTGTTTTTTCGTAAAAGGAAGTTCTTGGAACTGCTGCCATGAACAAAAGTCATCGGGAGTAATAGGAATGCGTTGCAGAGCTTCTCTGTAAAAAGGTACATTTTCATAAGCATGTTTAATGGATTTCTTTAGTCGAGACCATTGTAAATCCTTCATTTGCAGATGACTCCACTGTTCTTCTTTTGAAAAAGTAGACATAATATCCCCCTTTCACATGATATTTTTTAAACGAATTCACCAAAATTGTTACATATAAAGTATCTTTTATTGAAAGCGCTGTCAATATTTGTGATGCTGTAGTAAAAGCAATAATTCATTCATAAGCCTAATTACATAGGTGTTTATTGTATTAACAAAAATTTAAAAATATTTCGCTATTGATATTTATATAACGTTTTATTATAATTGCGTTAATTAATCGTAATAAGGAGTTGAGAAAATGTATATTTATGGAGGCGCATCTGCTGCTGATCATGAAAAGGATACAGAAAAGCATACTGTTTTCATGAAACGAATAGAGGCAGGAGAAAAAATTGAGGCAGATGACTGGATGCCAGATGAATACAGAAATGCATTAATCAAACTCATATCCATGCACGGAATTAGCGAAATCATGGGAGCTCTACCTGAAAAAGAATGGGTACCCAAAGCACCCAGCTTGAAAAGAAAACTAGGCATTATGGCTAAGGTTCAAGATGAAATGGGTCATGGCCAATTATTACTTCGTGTAGCTGAGGATTTAATTAAACCCTATGGTAAAAACAGGGAGAATATCATGCAAGACTTATTAAACGGCAAGCTTAAGTTTCATAATGTTTTCCATATGCCCACAAAAACATGGGCAGATGCAGGCATAGTCGGTTGGTTAGTAGATGGAGCAGCTATCATTTCACAAACAAATATGTTAGACGCCTCATATGGACCTTACCAACGAGCACTTCAACGAATTTGTCAGGAAGAAGTATTCCATGCACAGCATGGAGAATCTATTATTATGGCTCTTGCAGAAGGATCTAACAAGCAAAGAGATATGTTACAGGAAGCTCTTGATCGTTGGTGGTCATCATTACTCATGTTTTTTGGGCCAGCTTCAGCAACAACAACTGGTTCTTCTAAGCAGGAAATAACTACGAAATATCGAATTAGGAAAAGTTCTAATGAGGAACTAAGGCAAGCTTTCTTGGATAAGTACTTACCTCGAATTTTCTCTTTGGGATTAACGGTACCAGATGAAACTATTCATTATGATGAAGCCAATAAACGTTGGGAATACAAACAACCAGATTGGAATGAATTCAAAAAAATCATTAGTAATAATGGGCCTTGTTCAAAGCAACGATTACGATTAAGAGACATAGCCTACGAAAATAATCGATGGGTTCGACAAGCTTTAGCTCCTCAAGCTGTCGTCTCCTAATTAAGAAAGGAGGATCATGCAGATATGACTAGTCACGATGGATCGAATTTTTACCAGGAGTATGAAGTTTTTAGCAAAAAAAATGCAAAATCACCTATTCAGCATCAATTTAGTTTACTAGCACCTAACGATGAAATGGCATTAAATATGGCACAGGAAAATTTTATGCGCAGAGAAAATGTTATTGATGTATGGGTTGTACCACGCAGCCAAATTCGTTCTATGACCAGTGAGGAGCGGCAACTATGGACGAAACGATTAGATAACAAGGAATATCGTACAACAAAAGGCTATGGATACCTACGGAAAAAATGGCGTGAAAAAGAGCAAGGAATGCTAGATGAGAAAGAAATTATGTCGTGGAAAGAGGTGAAAAAATTGTGAAACGGATAGATACAGCAAAAGAAGCGAAACAAAATCCTTCCTACTTTGAGGCACTTGTTGAATTACTATTTCAGCTTGCCGACGACGACTTTATCATTTCCTTCCGAGGATCTGAATGGCTAGGCTTAGCTCCTCACATAGAAGAAGATGTAGCTCTTTCGTCCATTACCCAAAATACAATGGGGCACGCTTCTCTATATTACCACTTGCTAGAAGACTTAGATATAGGTAACGCAGATAAGTTAGCACATGAACGGCAAGCGGTGGAAAGAAGAAATGCCAGCTATTTTGAGAGAAAAAACGGTGAAGGTTCATACTTGCAAGAACCTTATTACGACTGGGCGCTAACAGTAGTAAGACAATTTCTTTTTGAAACAATGAAGAAAGTTAAATTGGAGACCATTATAAATAGTTCCTATCAACCACTAGCAGATATTGCTAATAAAGTTTTAATGGAGCAGCCATATCATTTAGCACATTGGCGCATGTGGTTAAAGCAGTTGCTTGGATCGACAGAGGAAGCACAAAATAAGGTTCAGTTTCAATTGGAAGCTGCCTGGCCAGCTTGTGCGGATATTATAGGCTTAGGTCCAAAAGCATTTGAACTTGAGAAGCATCATTTAATTGCAGGTGAGGATTACCTTCGAAAGCAGTGGCTAAAAGAGCTGGAACAGTCTTTATCCTTACCATCTTCGCTTTTTGTTGATAATCATCCTGCGAGGGGAAGATATGGAGAACATACAGCAGATTTAGATCAAGCATTAAGCACGCTAAGTGAAGTATATAATAGTGACCAAAAGGCTGTATGGTAAGCATTTGCTTAAGGAGGTGACCAACTTGAGTATGGAGCTAAAACAAAAGGAAATCTATGAAACGCTTAAGAAGGTTGATGATCCTGAATTAACCGCAGTTAGCGTGGTTGACCTAGGAATGGTTCATAAAGTTTCTATCGATGGAGGTACAGTATCAATTACGATGGTCCCTACATTTGCAGGCTGTCCTGCTTTAGATTTCATCCAAAAAAATGTGCAGACTGCAGTCCAAAAGCTTCATTGGGTTATGGATTGTCAGGTTACTTTCTCCTTTCAATTAACATGGTCGACCACCTCCATTACGAATCATGGCAAGCAACAGTTAAAAAAGCACGGGATAGCTCCTCCACCTGAAAATTATATTCCAGGGGATGAGTGGACAGTGGACTGTCCATACTGTGGTTCTGCATTCACATCAATGGAGAATGTATTTGGACCTACTGCGTGTCGTAGTATTTTATATTGCGCAGCTTGTAAAAATCCATTTGAAGCAATGAAACCTGTATTAGATCATCATACCATCACTTAATTTAGAAAGGGGTATATATATGGTGAAACTTATTGCGTTATACAAACAACCGGAGGACAAGGAAGCATTTGATGAGCATTATTTCAATACACATACACCAATAACAAAAAAGATTCCTGGATTAAGAGAAATGAAGGTTACTAGAATTGTAGGTTCACCAATGGGGAAATCTGATTATTATTTACTATGCGAGATGTATTATGACAACCATGATGCATTGAAACAAGCAATGAAAACAGCAGAGGGAAAGGCATCAGGAAAAGATGTTATGAATTTTGCAGGTGACATCGTATCACTAATGATTGGTGAGGAAATTGATGACGAGTGAGTATATAAACACGTATATCATAGATAAGGTCGGTGTCATCCAGCTATTTCGCCCCAATGTAGCGAATGCTTTAAACAGGTTAATGGTTAAGGAAATTGTTGAACAGTTGGAGCACTTTGACCATAATTCTTCGGTTCGAGTTATTCTTTTGAAAGGAAATGAAAAAGCGTTTGCAGCAGGTGCAGATATTGGTGAAATGCTGGATGATTCTCCACTATCACTTGAAATGTCTAACCCATTTGCTGACTGGGATCGTATCAGATTAATTAAGAAACCAATCATTGCAGCCGTTGAAGGTCTTGCCTTAGGTGGAGGGTTTGAATTAGCACTACATTGTGATTTAGTAGTTGCTGGAGAAAACGCTACATTTGGTTTTCCAGAAGTGTCATTGGGCGTCATGCCAGGAGCAGGTGGAACCCAACTTTTAACAAAAGCAGTGGGCAAAGCAAAAGCATTGGAATGGATATGGCTTGGAAAAATGATCCGTGCACAAGAAGTACTCGATCACGGTGTCATTAATCAAGTAGTAGCTAACGAAATTGTTGAAGAGGAAGCAATGCGACTGGCAGAGCAACTTTCTAATCAAGCACCTTTGGCCATTCGGTTAATAAAAGAGGCAGTATATGAAGCTATGGATACATCTTTAATGGAAGGGTTGAAGTTAGAAAGAAAGAACTTTTATCTTACTTTCTCTTCACAGGATCAAACAGAGGGCATGAAGGCATTTATGGAAAAACGAAATCCTTCTTTCAAAGGAGAATGAATATGAATGAAAATTTTCAAGCCATTAACTATAGCCAATCAAACGGCATAGCTACTATTCTACTGAATCGACCTTCTGCCTATAATGCTTTTACAGAAACCATGAATCTAGAGATTATGAAAGCTCTACGATTAGCAGTAAAGGACGATTTAGTTAGGTGTATCGTCATTACAGGTGCAGGAAAAGCCTTTTGTTCAGGAGAAGACTTAGCTGGCATAGATACTAACACAAATCATGCTACTCTATTACGCAAACGCTATCATCCGATGATGGAAGCTATGAGAAAAACTTCTAAACCCATCGTTGCAGCTGTCAATGGAACGGCTGCAGGCGCTGGCATGAGTTTAGCATTGGCAGCTGATTTCCGATTAGTGAAGCCAGATGTTAAATTTGTAAGTGCATTTATCAATATTGGCTTAATACCAGATTCTGGATTCTTATATATCCTACCACGCCTTATTGGATATGCCAAGGCATTAGAAATATCTATACTTGGTAAACCGATAACCGGCAAGGAGGCATATCAGCTTGGATTAGCAACCGAATTAATCGATTCATCTGAATGGGATGAAAAAGTTAGTGCGTTTTCGCAAAAACTTGCGGCTTTACCGACCAAATCCGTTTCATTAATTAAACGCTATATGCTAGATGGCATGAATCTTCCTTTTGATAACATGCTCGAAAAAGAAGCGCAAGCACAGCGAATTGCTGGAATGTCAAAGGATCATCATGAAGGATTGCAGGCATTCAAAGAGAAACGCAAGCCAACATTTGTTGGCAAATAATAAAAGGAGTGATAACAATGGCAAGTACTGTCGTAGCAGATTTAGCAAAAGAGGTTAAACCGATGAAACGAGATTACTACCGAATGATTATAAATGGGGAGCGTGTTGATAGTAGCTCTAAAGAGACATTCACAACATACAACCCGGCTAAGGGTGAAATTTTAGCCACAGTTGCAAGGGCAACGACAGAAGATGCAGAAAGAGCTGTACAAGCAGCAAGGCAATCATTTAATCACGGTAAATGGAGAAAATACCCTGTAGGTAAGCGTGCTCGTGTCCTTAATAAAATTGCTACTATTATGCGGGAGCGCTTCAATGAGCTTGTTGAAATGGAAGTACTTAACAGCGGTAAATCGATAGGAGCTGCACAAGTTCAAATAAATCAATCTATCGAAGACTTTGAATTTTATGCCGGAGCAATTGTCGGTCATCGCGGAACCGTTAATAACATGCCTAATGGATTTCTAAATTATACACACAAAGAACCAATCGGTGTTTGCGCTCAGATTATACCGTGGAACTATCCAATGATGATGGCAGCCTGGAAGATAGCACCCGCAATTGCTGCAGGATGTTCTGTCATTATAAAGCCTGCTAGTTTAACACCTATTACAGCAATTATATTAAACGAAATTTGTCACGAAGCTGGAGTACCTGAAGGAGTTGTTAATACACTTCCTGGTTCAGGTAAAGTTATCGGCGACTATCTTGTAGAACACAATGACATCAACAAGGTAGCGTTCACCGGATCGACCGATACTGGTAAAGAAATTATGAAAAAGTCTGCAAGCACCTTAAAGCGTTTAACGCTTGAGCTTGGTGGAAAGTCACCAAATATTGTATTCGAAGACGCAGATTTAAATGCAGCAGTACCAGGTTCATTATTTGGTATCTTCTTTAACACTGGACAATCCTGCGAAGCACGCTCTCGACTCTTCGTTCATGAATCTATCTATGATGAATTTATGGAGCAATTTATTGCCAAAACGGAAAGATTACAATCTGGTGATCCCTTTGATAAAGGTACACATCTCGGCTCCATCATTAGTCAAGAACAATTGGAAGTCATTGATGGGTATGTGCAATCCGCAATACAGGACGGTGCGACAATCGCTACTGGTGGCAAGGCATTGAAAATAGAAGGGTTTGAAAACGGATATTGGTATGCGCCGACCATCATTACAGATGTCACTCCTGACATGAAAGTAGTTCGAGAGGAAATATTCGGACCGGTAGTTGTCGTAGAAACGTTCACAGATGAAAAAGATGTTGTTAAACGAGCAAATGATACTGAGTATGGGCTTGGATCTGCTATTTGGACTACTAATCAAGGTAGAGCAACACGAGTCTCCCACCAAATTGAAGCAGGTATTGTAATGGTAAATAATCCATTTTCAGCATTCCCTGGAACACCATTTGGAGGATATAAGCATTCCGGATTTGGTAGAGAACTTTGTGTCGAAACACTAGATCTCTACTTGGAAGACAAAAGTATACTCTCTTATTATGGACCCAAACCATTAAATCCATTTGGTGTGTAGGAGGTTACAGATGACTAACCAGAATATTACAGTCGCTGGTGCAGGAGTTATGGGCCGAGGCATTGCATATGTCTCTGCCCTTGCTGGCTTTCATACTATTTTAGTAGATGTTTCTAAAGATCAATTAGAGTCCGCCATAAAATATGTAAATACCACGGCTCAAAAAGGCATTCAAAAGGGAAAAATCACTAAAAAACAGGCAAAAAACGTATTAGCTAATTTAGAAACAACTAGTAAATTAAAAGAAGCCCTTGTGACAACAGATTTATTTATTGAAGCAGTTCCAGAGAAGCAGCATATTAAGAAAATGCTAATGCAGGATGCTGATGCGTTTGCTCCGAAGCATACTATATTTGCTTCTAATACTTCTACTATTAGTCCGACCGAACTAGCATCTTTTACTAATCGACCAGAACAGGTTGCAGTCATGCATTTTTTTAATCCAGTCATACAAATGCCGCTTGTTGAAATAGTTCGTGGCATTCAGACAAACGATCAAACAGTAGAAGTTATTCAAGAGGTAGCAAAAAAATTAGGAAAGGAAAGTGTACAAGTTAATGAGTTTCCAGGTTTTGTTACTAGCAGAATAAGTGCATTAGTAGGAAATGAAGCATTTCATATGCTTCAAGAAGGTGTAGCAACTGCTGAAGATATAGATAAGGCCATTCGTCTAGGGCTAAATTATCCAATGGGTCCTTTAGAGCTATCCGACTTGGTAGGACTAGATGCACGTCTCAATAATTTAAAATATTTACATGAAACATTAGGAGAAAAGTACCGGCCAGCACCATTATTAGAACAGCTTGTAAAAGCAGGTCGATTAGGAAAAAAAACAATGCATGGCATATATAAGTACAATGAGTAGGAGGAAATACAATGCACGAAGTTGTTATCGTTGATGCCGTTAGAACCCCCATCGGTCGTTACAATGGCGCTTTAAAAACGGTGCGTCCAGATGACTTAGGTGCACATGTCCTACGAGCCATTAAGGAACGAAATCCTGCATTACCACTTAATAAAGTAGAAGAAGTCATTATGGGGAATGCAAATGGTGCGGGTGAAGATAATCGCAATGTTGCTCGGATGTCTACCCTCTTGGCCGATTATCCAACAGAAATTGGCGGAACTACGATCAATCGGCTTTGTGGGTCAGGATTAGATGCTGTTACTTATGCTGCAAGAGCCATTGCATTAGGACACGGTGATATTATGATTGCAGGTGGAACAGAGAGTATGACACGAGCTCCCTATGTATTGGGAAAATCAGATAAGGACTTCAAACGTGGTGATCAAATTCTCCAAGATACAACAATTGGTTGGCGATTTACGAATCCTTCCTTAGAAGAAAAATATGGTACCGATTCTATGCCAGAAACAGCAGAAAACGTTGCTAAGTTATATGAAATCTCTCGATCAGAACAGGACGAATTTGCTCTTCAAAGTCAAATGAAAGCTAAATCAGCAATGGACAATGGGATCCTTCAAGCAGAAATAACTCCAGTACCTATTCATGATCGAAAATTAGGGGTATATAACTTAGAAATAGACGAACACCCTAGATCGCATACTTCTAGAGAAAAACTAAAGAAGCTCCCTCCCTTGTTTTCAGATGGTAGCGTAACTGCAGGAAATGCTTCTGGAATTAACGATGGCGCCTCTGCCATCCTGTTAATGAACAGAGAAACAGCGAATAGGCTAGGATTAGAACCAATGGCTACCTATGTTACTTCAGCTGTTGCTGGTGTAGAACCGAGAATCATGGGAATTGGTCCAATTACAGCTACTAAGAAAGCATTGAAAAGAGCAAATATGACTGTCGATGACCTTGATTTAATTGAGTTAAATGAAGCATTTGCTGCGCAATCACTTGCTTGTATACGTTCATTAGAATTAGATCAGGAAAAAGTAAATGTTAATGGGGGAGCCATCGCTTACGGCCACCCATTGGGAGCCAGTGGAGCGAGAATCTTAACCTCTTTAGTACATGAAATGAAAAGAAGACAATGTAAAACCGGTTTGGCTACAATGTGTATTGGTGTCGGTCAAGGAATATCTATCATTGTTAAAAGAGATTAGGATGCAGTGAAACTTCAATCAGTTGTGGACCTTGTTTATCCCCACGGATTGTTAGTACCATTAAGAAAAACGGAGCAAAATTCGCTCAGTCCTTATCACTAAATGCTCAGATTTACGCTTTCTCTAGTAGCTATTATGGAATAATAGCTACTGCTTGACCACCACTCCGGCTGCCCACTTCCCTTTCCGTG
>NZ_BAAACY010000135.1:0-10936 GCF_039521925.1 Virgibacillus salarius
GGCTTTTTTTATGCATCCGGACTCTGCTTCGATATCCCCTCAAATTTCTCCCTTACAGGAATGCTCCTAAAACACTAACTCTTTTTTACTTACTTCTTCGGTACTCTCCTATACTAAGAACAATTAAAATAATAATTAAGCGTAAGTACGCTTCCGATAAAGATAACGCTTTCAAAATGTTTTGCACAAGAGTCTCTCTCTGGAGCATTCTCCTGCTGTATATGTAAATAGAGCCGCTCTCCCATACATAATGATTGGTAACCGCCTCCATTAATTCCATCCTACATTGACTGGCTATAATAATGAGTGGAATTACTGACAATGATGCCAATCATGATAAGAAATATATCACCATATTAGAAATAGCTACAATTGCCAATACATTATCTAAGCTCATGATTAAATCAGCAACAATTATAAGTACAATAGATTCCCACATGGAACTTCCTATTCTTATAATTTACTCCCCCTGTTTGTCCTCTAGTAGCTTATAGGCTACTATGAGTAAAAGAATGCCACCAATCAAATGAATGAAAGGTAATTTTAAGAGATATAGAACGATAAAAACAAACAGCATTCGGACAATTGCTCTTAAAATCTCCCATATCACGGCAACCTTTTTTAAATGATCGGAAAGACGTCTGCTTGCCAACGTTATTACAACAGCATTATCACCACTTAGAATCAAGTTCACTAACAATATTTTAATTATAGACTCAATTAATCCCATGATACTACTTTCTCTCTCGTTTTTATAAACGTGAGATTTTATTAATCTATGTGCTAGGAAATAGTATCAGACCTAAACAGTCAAAGCTATTATAATTTTTACAAAGGAACTGTTCAAAAACAAAGGCAGCACGAAGATTTTTGAATTCATATCATTAGCGAAGGCTTCAAATTTAAAAAGTATGCTTATCCTTTCCTTTTGTTAATAGTATGCTAATGTTAAATTATAACCCCTAAAGACAATCATCGTATCATATTTTTATTTACATATCCCCCGTAAATAAATTTATTATTTTCTTATGGTTTAGAAACTCCTCAGAACTATCGACATACTTTTCACTCTCAGCACTCAATAATACGTAGTTATCCAAAAACATATTTCGTTATTTATTACCCAGTTCTCAACACTTTCTATGCTATGGTTACTTAAATTCCTAAGTATTATTTCATACATAATAAGCAAGCCAATTACTTCATTATCAGCATGATCTAATCTATAGAAATAAAAACCTGGCATTCCAAAGATTCAAATACCAGGTAGTATAAATAATCATGCCACGTCTTTCTTCTCTACATTCTTTACCGTCTTCCAGCCGACGGCGTAAATTACGACTAAGCCTACAAAAATAACGATGATAAATAATAAATTAGATTGAATAAACTGAATCAAATTCCCTAGTATGATCCCAACTATGCCAAAATCAGCATCACCGAATGTCGTACCCTCAAATCCAAGTGTTCCTAATACAGGGAGTAATAATGCTGGAAGGAAGCTAATAATAAACCCGTTAGCCATTGCTCCAATAACAGCACCTCTACGTCCACCAGTAGCATTTCCAAACACCCCAGCGGCTGCCCCAGTAAAGAAATGTGGTACCAATCCTGGAACAATTACTTTCAAATCAAATAAAGGAAGAAGAAGCATACTCATTAATCCTGCAATAAAACTAAATAAAAAACCGATAATAACAGCGTTTCCAGCGAAAGGAAAGATAGCAGGACAATCTAAAGCCGGTTTGGCATTAGGAACAAATTTATCTGCCACTCCCTTAAAGGCCGGTACTATTTCTCCTAAAAGCATTCGAACACCAGCTAAAATAATATATACACCTGCAGCAAATGTTAACCCCTGTAAGAAAGCAAATACTAGAAAGTTTTGTCCGTTACTTAATTCCGATTCAATAAATGTAGGACCAGCACAAGCAGCTACGATAAAGAACAAAATCACCATCGTTAATGATACAGAAACGGAAGTATCACGAAGGAATCCAAGAGACTTAGGCACCTTTAATTCTTCTGTTGATTTCGAATTTTTCCCAATTAATTTACCAACTAACGCAGATACAACGTAACCCATTGATCCAAAATGACCTATCGCAAAATCATCTGAACCAGTAATTTTACGTGTGAATGGCTGCAGCATAGCTGGTGAAAGAACCATCAATGAACCTAATATAATTGATCCCACCACAATTAGGATTACACCTGTAAGTCCACCTGTTGTTAGGATTACACCAATCATACATGCCATAAACATCGTATGATGTCCAGTTAAAAAGATGTATTTATATGGTGTAAGTCGTGCTAATATAGTATTTACTACCATACCAAACAACATAATCATTGCCGTTTCCGTTCCAAAACTTTGCTGAGCAACCGCCACTATTGCTTCATTATTTGGAATAACACCGTCTACGCTAAAAGCTTCATTAAACATACTAGAAAATTGCCCAAGTGCCAATACAATAACATTTGCTCCTGCATCTAAAATCACAAAGCCCATAATTGTTTTGAGTGTTCCAGAAACCACTTCGGCAACATTCTTTCTTTGAGCTATTAATCCGATTAAGGCAAATAACCCAACAAGGATTGCTGGTGTTCCTAGCACATCATTCATTATTAAATCAATCATTTATACGTCTCCCCCTTCTTTAAATGTATAGTAAAGTTAGATATTTTGCTCAATCGCGTCTCGAAGTTCTCCTTTATCCATTAGATTTTTAAGCTTAATAACATTTTTCTTACCATCCTCTAAACTATTAACAATATCTTCTGACCCTAAGAACACATCGGCTTGTTCAGATTTTGCTGTAGCTAAATCTGTATGAGATACATCAGCCTCTTTACCAAGCTCCTTCAAGATTGCTTTCACGTTCATTTCAACAATCATGCTACTTCCTAACCCATTTCCACAAACAACTAGTATTTTTTTCATGTTATTTCCTCCTAAATAAGATTAATTTGGTTAATGATATTCTGTACATCTTGTATATTTTCTGATGCAATTAACTGCTGTACATTTTCTTCTACCGACAGAAGGTCTGTCAATTGAGAAAGCGCAGTTAAATGAGTTTCATTATCAATAGCTGCTAGCACAATGATTAACTGTGCACGGTGCTTTTCCTTTGCTGAAAAATATACTGGTTCCTTTAATCGCAAAAAGCTCATACCTAATCTCTCTACTCCAGTTTCTGGTCTTGCATGTGGCAGAGCTATGTTTGGTGCTAATACGATGTAAGGGCCCATCTCCTTCACATTATCGATCATCTCCTTAACATAAGTTGGTTTAATTGCTCTTTGCAAAACTAAAGGCTCTGCTGCTACTTTAATAGCCTCTTGCCAATTAGACACATGATCTCTGAACTGTATCGTTTTCTCTGTTAACAACTCATTAAGCATTGGTTTTCGTATCTCCTTTACATGATGAGTTCGATCCTGCAGCATTTTTTTTAAAGTCTCTTGTAAGCCAATTGGATCTCTAATCGAAGCGAACCTCGCAATTATCTCCATAAATGCATTCGTTTCATCATGAGTTACGGTTTCTATGTTAAACATATCATTCACTTGCATTAAAATACGTTCCTTATCATGATTGGATAAAATCGGTGCTACATGAATAACTGGGATATCCTTCTCTTTAAGATAATTCGTTGAAAAAATAACATCTACCTGATGGTGTTGCTGATTAAATTCACGGATGGATTGAACAGCAACTACATCAAGTCCAACGATTAAGCTTTCCAGTTGGGTTTTTAGCATATTTGATGTCCCTATCCCATTTTCACATACAATAATAGCCCGATAATTTACATTCACCTGTTTTTTTTCTTTCTTTAACCATCCGCCAAAATGTAAAGAAATATATGCAATCTCATCCTCTGGTATCTGTTTGCCGACATAGTACTCCAAATGAACGATAACTTGCTTTGTAAAATGGTAAATTTCTTCATAATTTTTTCGAATGCTCTCTGTTAAATGATTGGAATATTTTACGTCATACTTCAAACGATAATATGTTGGTTTAATATGTGAAATAAGATTCCTCTCTAGACCATCTCGATCATCAAAAATGACACATGCATTATTTTGGAATTCTGATACCATACGATGAACCACACGTTGAAGACCACGTAATTCTCGTTCTGTATAATTTCGAAAATCATCATGATGGACCTTTAAGCCTAGTAAGCTCATTGTTAAAAAACATATTTCATCATCTGGGATTTCCAATTGATATTTAGTAGTTAATCTATTAGATATGAACTGAGCTGCGTGAAAGTATACAGATTGACGTAATACATTCTTTTCTTCTATATCAATTGCTACAATTTGTTCTGCCTTTACTCGCTTCACTACTACCAATAACTGTATTAACAGCATTTCTACCATTTCATCTGTTAACGTTAAACCAAGTTCGCATTCCGCTTCATGAATGATAGCTAGAATAGCTTCCCTAGCATGGTCGGCTTGATGGTACAGCTTAGAAAACGGATTGAGAATTTGATAGATTTTTTTCTGAAATATATCTGATTCTTTCTGTAATAATGTATAGGATAAAATATGAGCAACTAGTCTCCTTTTCTGCTCTTCCGAACCGTCAACTTGATAGCCGATTGGTCTTGTATAATGCAGACGAAGATAATGCTTGGACAAATAAGCTTTAACATGCTTTATATCCTTTATTACAGAACTACGACTCATGTTAGTCATATCCATAAAGCCTCTCATAGTAGAAGGCTCATTATCAGTCAATAGCCTGATTGTAAGGAGTAACTTTCTTTCTTGCTCTGAAAATTGATATGCATAGTCATCCGTCACAATAATCCCTTGATAAATTAATTCTTTTCTAGTCTTATCTACTAAATAAACTCCTTTTCCATAGCAATTTTGGATTGGTTCTAAGCATTGCTCTGTCAGCCAATTATTAAGTTGGTCTAAATCGTAGTAAATGGTACGCTGAGAAACTCCCAATAATTCAGATAATCTTCTTGTGTGAATTGGTTTACATTCTTTCATAACTATAGATAATAAGTACGCGCGCCTTTTATCTAATACCATTTTGAAATACCTTTCTAGAAAGTAATTTTGCAAAAATAAAAAGCTGATTTATTTTTGCATCGCTTTACACCGTAATTATAACCCTATTATTACGTTTGTGTAAGAGGTTTCACAGACCATAAAATGTAAGATTATGATTTTGCAATAATAAACAGTAGAGCAACATCACAGACAGCCTATATCCATGAAAAAGCGAAGATAGTTCAAGTAATATCAACTATCTTCGCTTTATATAATCTTTCATTTATATAGGTCTTTTCAATAATATAACGACTGCTGTTTAACCTAGTATCATAGAATACTCTAAATTACATACAAATCGTACTTTATATTTCTGCTACTCCAAGCACCGTGTTTTGTTCACTTTCTATTATCATTAATTCAGCTCTTTCAATTTCTTTGGTTTAAAGCGATTTGGCTGGATTCATTTAATTTTACTACTGTATACGCATCGTCATCGGCTGCTGTGAAGATACTTCAACAGACAATTTCAAGGAAGCTCTTTTCCCCAGGACTTCAAAATCAAACATATACCAAAATACTTGGTTTACACAATAGAAATAAATACCCTGAAATGATTTGAAAAAGTACCTACACGCTTCATTTTATATGCATCGCTCCTATTATTTTTGCGATAAAAGCTGGGTTGCAGTTTGAACAGCAATCGCATCATCAATAAAGCCGATTGGAAATAGGTAATCAGGCACTAAGTCCATCGTTAAGATAAAATAGATTAACACACCACCCATTACAGCTAGTTCCTTTGCGTTCCCCTTACGTAATGTAAATTTCGTAAATATATCCTGAAGCTGTTGGATGTATGGTCCAACACCTGCTACCTTTTTCACTTTTTCTTTAAATTCCTTACGTATGATTTCTTCCCCTTCATCCGTTCTAGAGTATTGTTGATAAGAAGATAACCGTTGCTCTAACAAATCAAGGGTAAATTCCTCTTGATGGATATCCGATTTTTCTATAACTTTTTGCATTTGTCGTATCGTTTCATTAGCATCATCAGTTACATTCTTTTCGATTTCATAACCAGCAGCTCGCATCAAATTTACAATCGGAACGTCCAATACTTGAGCAAATACTTGTAAATGATTTAAGTTAGCACGTCGCTTTCCATTAACAATTCGCGATATCGTCGCTACATCGATGGAAGTCAATTTACTGAATTTACGCATAGATAATGATTTTTTATGCAAGAGTTCCTTTACTAAAGAACCTAACGTATCATTTTCATTTAGAGACATTGTCACTACTCCTCATCTATAAAACTCTTTTTTACTTTATACCTTCATTATAATTTTGTCAAAAACGTTGTATTTAAGTCAACATATTATGATATGTTATTTATCAAAAATACAATCCATTTCTTAATAACACTTAATATAGTTCAATTATATTCTATCTCCAAGACATCTCCACCTATAAAAAACGTTGACAAAAAATCAACACATCTGTATATTGGAAAATAATTATATCATATTTAATTCCATATAAAGGGAGTAAGTTGTAAAAGAAGCTTTTAGTAATATCAACTTATACTATCAAGAGAGGAAAGCATAAGTACGTTTTACTAGTACAATACAGATGATGAAGGTGAGAAATTTGGGTAAAGTAGCCAATAACCAAGTTAAAAGAAAAAAATTACGGAAGAAACGAAATCGAAAACTGATTTTATCGATAACATTATTAACTACAATGATCATTATTTACTGTGTATATCAATATAATCAGGGGTTATCAATGAATAAAGGAGTAGCCAATACGACTGTTGAGCCATTTGAAGGAGAGGAAGTACAATTTGGAGAAATAAAAGTACTTTTAATAGGAACCGATGCTCGAGGAGAAGAAAAAGGTAGATCCGATACATTGATGATTGGTTATTACAACCAGCATACACATCAAATAAAAATTGTATCCTTAATGCGTGATACATACGTTGAAATTCCTGGTTATGGAATGCAAAAATTAAATGCAGCTTACTCTTTCGGGGGTCCAGAGTTATTAAGAAAAACCATTAAACATAATTTTGATATTAATATTAACTACTATGCAACCGTCGATTTTAATGGTTTTCCTAAAATTATAGATTTAGTTGCACCTGATGGGATAAAAGTAAATATTGAAAAAGAAATGTCTAAAGGTATCGGCATGACACTGCATCCTGGCGAACAAATTTTGCATGGTGATCAATTATTAGGCTATGTTCGCTTTCGAAAAGATAGTCAAAATGACTTCGGTCGAGTAGAGCGTCAGCAAGAAGTATTGTCAAAATTAAAAGATCAAGCATTGAGGATCAATCAATTAGTTAAACTTCCAAAAATATTAGGAGCTACCAACGCTTATATAGATACGAATGTAAATACACAAATTTTATATTCGATAGGTAAAGGTTTACTTACACATTCCAACGAAGGAGTAGAAACCTTACGCATCCCTACCGAAAATTCTTATACAAATTTACATGTAGATGCTGGAGCGGTGTTAAACATCGATCTTGAAAAAAATAAGCAAGCTTTAAAAGCGTTTTTAGAAAGCGATTATAAATAAGTCCGAGCTAATTTACGATAATATAGACTAGACACGGGACTGTGTAAGTGAGAGAGCTACACAGTTCCGTTTTTAAAACGGGCTCTATCATCGCTCATCAAGAAAACACTCATTCTTCCGGGCACGACTTCAGCATCCATATTTTCAGAAAACCCTTTCATTTTTTACTCGTATTTTCCACCCCTTAGTAAATTGAATAGGACGTAACGACAAAAATTATTGTTGCTTAATACAGGAATATTCAACACTCAACCTTACCTAGGCTTGCTTCTTAATCTGTTTTACTATTCATACATAATCTATTAAGACAAAAAATAAATCATATGTAATCACTTACAATTTCGTTGATTGCAGATTCATTATATAATAGATCTGCGATTACTAAGTAAACGAATGTTCCAACCACTATAAACAGCATGAGTACAATAAGTATTAGAACGATATTTCCAATTACCTGTATCACCTTAGAATTCATCCATTTTTTCAACGGATCTTTCATCTTTTGAAACATTTCCACCCTCCCCTTTTAATTTTCCGTGCTAAAACAACTTTTTATACAAGTGTGGTACTCTACTTTCAAAAACAGGTATATCTTTTCTAACTTGAGGAACTGTTGATGCATCAATTTGTGTGCAGAATGAGTCCTCGGAATACCTTGAACCCTCCACTACTATTTCTCCCCAAGGATCGATTACCATTGACTTACCACAAAATAGAATATTATTATATTCTCCTACTCTGTTTGCAGAAACAACGTACATCTGATTTTCAATAGCTCTCGCCAATTGGAGGATTCTCCAATGAGCAGCCCTAGCCTCTGGCCACTCTGCAACGACATGAAGAATTTCGACTCCCTCAAGCGCTAAAGAACGAATGACCTCCGGAAAACGCAAGTCATAACATATAATTACACCCATCTTTACTCCTTCAAGTTCAAACACTGTTGGGGGCTTTTGACCACCTGTTAAGTACTTATGCTCATCTAGCATAGGAACTAAGTGGACCTTATTGTATTGATACACAACAACTCCATTACGATCAATAATGAAGGACGTATTATAGAAGCAATCATTCACTTTATTTGCAACTGAGCCCCCAATGATGTTTACATTTAGCGATAGCGCTAAGTTTTGTAAGAAACCTTTTGTTGGCTCACCACCTATATCTGCTTGTTCATCTAATGATGGTAGTGTATAAGCAGTTGTCCACATTTCTGGTAACACAACAACATCTGGTTTATTTTTAGCTACTTCTCTTTTCATCCACTCTTTTACTTTAGCTCGATTTTTGGACGGGTTACCAGGGACAATATCCATCTGATAGATAGCATATTTCAATATCATTCTTATCCCTCCAACATCGTTTTTTACTTCTAGCCCTTTATGCTTTTCACCACTACGTATCATACATCACAATTATCATAATTATCAATATTCAAATTATTGAAAAGCGAAAGCAGTTTCTATAATACTACCTTCACTTAATTACATTCTATTGTGGCAGATATCGAAAAACGATTACCTAACTTAGTGATGGAACCAGCAAAGCGACTTACTACCCCTAATGCTACTACCCCTAATGCTGTATGGTTAATTCTTCCTTGCTTATAGTTGTCTCCATCTTCATGATAACACATAATCCTGCCGATAGATGACCACCCTATGTTCTAGTCTACTTGACATTTGTTCATTTACGATATGAACTACAAATGCTTTGGATTGTAAAATATTTCTAACATTATCCTTTTGTATTCTATCCTCTTTGCGCTGAAAAGACCGTGGAATGGTTGGAGGATGTTACGATACGATATTAAAAAAGCTGATGGTGCTCCATGAATAGTACTGTCTTCAGTCTCAAATGCCATCGATCGCGATACCACACTACCAATTAAATGTATTGGATTCAAAGAAAGCACTCCTACGCTACCCCCCTCCAAATTTATTATTATTGATCCAATCCCCTAATTTTAATAGGAAATAATGTTTTTTCTAATTTCCCACGATAAATCTCATATTGCTCTGGTAATTTTAACGCTGCCCCTAACGTCGCTAATGATTCATCATGGGAAAATCCAGGAGGGTCTGTAGCAATTTCAAATAATATATTACCATGTTCTTTAAAGTATATTGCGTTAAAATAATTTCGATCTTTAACTGCTGTTACACTATAACCACTCTCCCTAACATATGTTTGCCAATCTAATTGGTCGGCATCATTTTCAGCACGCCAAGCTATATGATGAACTGTTCCAACTCCCATTTGTCCACGCCCAGCAGATGTAGTTTTTAAATCAATCATATTTCCAATATCCCCAAAAGACCGAAAACGAATAAGGTCCTCTTCTTCTTCCATTCGCTCTAATCCCATTATTTCTTCTAGTACCTGCGCTGTTTTTTCAGGTTGCGAAGAAAATAACGTTGCTCCAGCAAAACCTTTAATTGCCGCTTCAGGAGTTATGTTACCAAAAGTCCAATTATTCCGGTCACCGTTTTCTCGCTCTACAAGCTCTAATTGTAGACCATGGGGGTCTTTAAAACGTAAATACGTTTCTCTAAAACGCTTTTCCATTGTGAACTGGATGCCAAAACCTCTAAATCGTTCCTGCCAAAAATCCATCGCCCCCAGTGGAATAGCATACGAGGTGACACCAACTTGACCATCACCAATTTTACCTGGAAAGGCATTGGTCCATGGAAAAAAAGTAATGATTGTTCCTGGCTTTCCCTCTTTATTTCCAAAGTAAAGATGATACGTACCCGGATCATCAAAGTTGATCGTTTTCTTCACAAGTCGCAACCCCAATATACTTGCATAAAAATCTACATTCTCCTGCGGATGGCCAACAATTGCTGAAATATGGTGAATTCCCGCTGTTCTTTTCACAACTATACACTTCCTTTGATGAATTATCTTTAATTAAAGTATTATTAATTAAAGATAATAATAGCGATTTATGCTTAGTTTGTCAACCTAACACTATATTATTCAAGTAATTGACTAGCTAAACATTTACAGGAATCAAATCCTATTATGTAATAGGCTCAATGAAGCAATAATTGGTCTGCTTAAAAGCACCGCAGCACAAGGTAAGGCAATTTAGAACTCCAAACTTAGTCACTTAACGGTTATACTGTATGGGCTGAGTGAAAATGCTATGGGTGAGAGGGGTATTCTTCTATATTTTAAATTCTTTATCACAAAAAAATGAAGAAACAGTAAAAAACGAACGATAATTATCATAAATTAATTAGGTACCGACCCCCTGAAGTTAGAGTAAAAAATCTAATTTCAGGGGGGGTTTTTGTGGCTA
>NZ_BAAACY010000136.1:0-2300 GCF_039521925.1 Virgibacillus salarius
GGCTTTTTTTATGCATCCGGACTCTGCTTCGATATCCCCTCAAATTTCTCCCTTACAGGAATGCTCCTAAATCATTCTAGTATTCCAGAGGATGAGATATACGGGATTGGTGCTGGTATTCCTGGAAAAATAGATCGTAGAAATGGGGTAGCGGTCTTTCAGAATAACCTTCCATGGTCTAATTTTCCAATAGTTCATCGTCTACGGGAAGCGCTAGGAATCGATAATATTGTAATTGATAATGATGTATATATGGCAGCATTTGCGGAATGGAAAGAGGCAAAAATGCTTGAGGATGAACTATTTGTTTATATTACGATTAGTACAGGGATTTCTTGCTCCATTATTCAAGGGGGAAACTTTATAAGGGGAGCAGGCTTTGCTGGGGAGCTGGGATTGATACCCGTTTTTACACACACAGCTGATCATAGCATGGAAAGATTAGAACATGCTGCATCTGGCCCAGCTATGCAAGCGAAGGCAAGGTCCATTTATGTCAATGAAGCATTAGTAACGAAAGATATTTTTATTCATTTTACTCGAGGAGAGAGCAATGCAAGTAGATTGGTGGACGAAATGATTCATGCATTAACCCAAGGTGTTTACATGATTAATAGTATATTAGATCCGCACAAGATTGTTTTTGGTGGGAGTGTTGCAACATATAATCCCTATATATTACCTTTACTAAAGGATAAGTTAAAAAATTACTTGATTGAAGAACAACTACATATTCTTCAAAACATGGAAATAAGTAATTTGAATAATGGTCAAGGAATTATCGGTGCAGGTTTACGTGCATTCAGGTAAGGAAATTTATAGAAAAAGAGGTTGTACATTTTAGTGGACTAAGCATAAATAAGTAGAAAAGTAATGGGAATGGAATACTTGATCCATACAGTAGATACATAGTAAGGTTCACAATCAGCTTGATTAGAATAGAGATGCACTTTTTGGGTAGAGTGCATTTTATTTGGGATAGAAAGGGAAGCCTCCAACCTATAGCTAGGGTGATATAACGTTAACACGATCTATTCAAATGAAGCTAGACAAATTCGCTTTACCAGTCAACCTGAATCCTCCATATAATTCTAGACTACATAAGAGTGGGCACTTGTGTAACCTTAACATCCAGCTATGCTATTAAAGGTAAACAAACAACTATGACATGGGAGATGGAATGTATGCAGTCTGTCATAACGTGGGGATTAAGAATTTCCATTGTATCCTATACGTTTCTACACCTTGTAACTTACTTTTTTGAAAAGAGATTATTGCTGTATGCTTTAGCATGTTGTGGTTTATTTATACTAATATTTGCTAGTTTATCAAAGACGTTAAGACAATTTAAACTCCCCTTTTTCCTATTTATCACCGGCTTTATTATCCTCCTATTTTCTAAAGTCTCTATTGGGGAGGGACTATATAGTGGACTATTGCAAATGCGAAGCATCGTTGGACTTTTAGTCATTGTACCAATGATCAGTTGAGTACTTCGTGAAGAGCCTTATATCGAGGACATCATGGGAATGGCGCATAAATCTTTGAATACAAGTAGAAAGTTTTATCTAGGGATGATGTCATTAACGCAGGTTTTTTCTTATTTTCTTTTATTCGGTGCAATACCGATGATGTATCAATTCATTAATCAAATCCTGTATAAGAAAAAAACTGAAGCATGGGAAAACTATAAAGGAACAGCCCTCTTACGGTCTTTTGCTTTATCTACGATGTGGGTAGTGAGTATTCCTAGCTTCATTTTTGCAGTGGAAACGATGAATGCCTCGCTGTGGATTTGTATTTTACAAGGATTTGGTATTTCCGTTTGTGGGACAATGATTGCGGTACTATTTTCGTATTTTCAAGAAAAGCATTATGGTGTAAATTTGACATACGGGCTACAGGATGAGATTGCTGAAATATTACTTCATGCTGATCCAATTGAGGAAAGAAAGAAAAAAGTGATCGAATTTATTTTTTTATTTCAAGTTAAGAAAGTATAAAATCAGTGCAATGACTGCGTTAAGCCAAGTAGTTATTTTGAAATGTTTGATGTATATTGGCAATGCTTCGACTAATTACTTCGCTTTCCGTGGGCACGGCCTCAACTAACTTTGCAAAGAAGAACACGTTGCAAAGTGGATTTTCGGCTCGCGCTAATCCCGCAGGAGTCTACGTAATTAGTCTCCGCTATGAGAAGGTGCAACAATTCTTGTCATAAGTAGTTGACTTTTTTACAATGGGTAAAGTGAAAATCGCTATCCGTGAGTATAAAAGCAGCTGTGTTACTTCATGCTAGC